>NZ_JBXWPF010000004.1:0-220619 GCF_059611265.1 Ruegeria sp. CDSA241 | reverse complement strand
TCCGGCGTAGCTCAGCGGTAGAGCAGTTGACTGTTAATCAATTGGTCGTAGGTTCGATCCCTACCGCCGGAGCCAATTTCCCCAAAACACACCGCAAATTATCATGGATGCCCGCCTTCGCTGTGCGCATGTTTTTTCGACGAAAAAACTCACGCCCCCCTCTGGACGCCGAAGAGTCGGGTTGCTATACGGCGCGAACCGTTCCGGCGTAGCTCAGCGGTAGAGCAGTTGACTGTTAATCAATTGGTCGTAGGTTCGATCCCTACCGCCGGAGCCAATCTTCCAAAATTTTCACGACTATAGAAACACCCTGCCTCAGGCCGTGCGCCATAACTCAAGGCAGATGATAAACGGTTTCAAAGGTTCATCCTCTAATTTTTTCATTCCATTCAACTCAAAGTTGAGGGATAAGTTCCCAATTACATTTGCATTGAAGGACTTAGTCTGGGCCCAAGTTATTAGCAGGCTCAGGTGAACTTGAGATAGATTGAAAGAAGATTTTATGCCGGTCACGCTTGTCCCAAAGCCAAACCAGGCAGATCAGAAACGCCACTGGTAAGTCGCGAAACGGACATACGAGCATAAGGAAGTATCATGAAGCAGGTGAACTGTTTGATCATAGGTGCTGGCTTTGGCGGCATTGGTATGGGCTACCAGCTCAGACAAGCGGGAATCGACAGCTTCGCAATACTCGACAAGGCCACTGAATTTGGGGGCACTTGGCAGCATAACACCTATCCCGGTGCGGAATGCGATGTGCCCTCGCATTTGTATTCTTACTCTTTCAGCAAAACGCCGAACTGGAGCCGAAAATGGTCGGGACAGAAAGAGATTCTGGATTACATCCGGGATTGTGCGGAAACATTCGGAGTGATCGCGCATTTACGCCTTGGCTGCGCCGTCACTTCAGCAAGCTTCGATCCGACAAGTGAAATGTGGACTGTAACGACCAAGGGCAATGGAGATGAAACCTATCTCTGCCGCCACGTGGTTTGCTCGGTTGGTCAGTTGCACTTTCCCAACCGTATTGGGATACCTTGGATGAAACTCTTCGGGGGAACCATATTCCATTCTGCCGAATGGCGCCATGATATCGACCTGAAGGACAAATCGGTTGCCGTGATTGGAAATGCAGCCAGCGCGCTGCAGTTTATCCCAGAGATCGCCAAACAGGCACGCAGTCTGACAGTTTATCAACGCACGGCAAATTGGGTCATGCCCAAAGGCAACAAGACCTATGGCGAGAGCTTCAAGTCGCTGATGCGTTCGATGCCTTTCCTTCAAAAACTTTATCGCTTCCGCCTTTGGGCCGAGAATGAGTTCAAGATCTTTCCAGTCATGAAAGGATCGAAACTGCACGAGATGCTGATGCAGAACATACTGAACCGGCATCTGGAAAAGACGATATCGGACCCAAAACTCCGCGAGGAGCTTCGACCAAAATACCCACCCGGCGCGCGTCGTCTTTTGGTTTCCGACAGCTACTATCAGACCCTGAACCATGATAAGGTTGATCTGGTGACGGACGGAATCGACTGTTTCACCAAAGATGGGATCAAGACCACAGACGGTACCGAACGCAACCATGATGTGGTCATTCTTGGCACCGGCTTCCAATCCAACCCCTTCCTGCAAGCTATTGATATCAAGGGACGTGATGGTATCTTGTTGCGCGATGTTTGGGATAAGGGTGGTGCGCGGGCCTATCTTGGTATTTCGGTTCCCAAATTCCCCAATCTGCACATTATTTACGGACCAAACACAAACCTTGGCCACACGACGGTACTGGCCATGATCGAAGCGCAAATCGGTTTTGTCATCCAACTTATCAAGGCGGCCGATCACGGCACGATCGAAGTAAAACCTGAGGCGGCATTGCGTTTCGATGACGAGATGCAACAGCGTCTTGCCAAAAGTCAGTGGGCGCGGATCGAGCGCAGCTATTACAAAGATGGCGAGCGGATAACCACCAACTGGCCCGGCAGTTCATTCGAGTATTTCAGGCGCACGAGGAAACCCAAACTGGCAGATTTCAGGCGTGGAACTTCAGAAGGCTGAGGGGCTATAGATCTACTTCGCCGCGAAGTCAGAAAACCCGGCAAACCATCTCGCTTGTGTCTGCCAGGTCAGTGATCTTGCGCTAGGTACTCAGCACATCTTTGAAGTCTTCCCGCAGGTTGCGTTTCAGGATCTTGCCAGTCGCGTTCAGTGGCAGCGCGTCCACAAAGACTACCCTGTCCGGGATCTGCCACTTGGCGATCTTACCACCAAAAAACGCCAGCAATTCTTCTTCGCTTGGGTTTGCCCCCTCGGCTTTCACCGCCACAAGAACGGGCCGTTCGTCCCATTTCGGATGCGGCACACCCACAACGGCTGCGCCTGCCAGCTTTGGATGTGCCACCGCGATATTTTCGAGCTCGACCGAACTGATCCATTCACCGCCGGATTTGATGATGTCCTTTGAGCGATCTCGGATCGTCATATACCCGTCCGGGTCCAGTGTCGCCACGTCGCCAGTGGCAAACCAACCGTCTTGCAGCAGACCCTGATCCTGCATCATGAAATAGCTGTCCAATACCCAGTATCCGCGCACCATCAGGTCTCCCTGTGTTTCACCGTCACGCGGAAGCTCATTGCCGAAATCATCAACGATTTTCAATTCGACCCCATAACAAGGACGGCCCTGACTTTCCCGAAGCCCATACTGCTCTTCTTTGGGCAGTTTTCCATGTTTCGCCAAGGGCTGGTTCGCGGTTCCCAGCGGGCTCATCTCGCTCATCCCCCAGGCGTGGACTGTATCGACACCATAGGTTTCGCGGAACGTCTCGATCATCGACGGCGGACATGCGGCCCCACCAATAACTGTGCGCTCAAGACTGGACAGTTGACTGCCCGACTTCTTTGCAGAGGCCAGCAGACCCTGCCAGATCGTCGGCACGCCCATGGCCAGTGTCACCCCATAGCTGTCAATCAAATTGACCAATGCCTCGCCATGCAAATCTGGTCCCGGTAATACCATCCGAGACCCCGACATCGCGCAAGCGTACGGCGATCCCCAAGCGTTCACATGGAACATCGGTACAACTGGCAGTACCACATCCATCGCCGAAAACCCGATCACGTCACGCGTGTTGGACCCAAAACTGTGCAAAACTGTCGAGCGATGGGAATAGAGCACCCCTTTGGGGTTGCCGGTTGTGCCCGAAGTGTAACAAAGGCTTGAGGCTGTGTTTTCGTCCAGCCTCGGCCATTGAAAGCCGGAATTACCGGTTTCGATCAGCTCATCATAGAACTGCACCCCTGGAACCTGCGCGATTGCGTCATCATTCCGCGGACCCATTAACACGAAATGCTGCACCTCTGTCAGTTGGTCCTTCAAAGCGGCGACAAGCGGGATGAATGTGGCGTCGAAAAACAGAACCCGGTCCTGCGCATGATTGATGATATAGGTCAGTTGCTCTGGAAACAGCCTGGGGTTTACGGTGTGGCAGACGAATCCAGCACCCGAAGTGCCATAGTAGATTTCCAGATGGCGGCGGTTGTTCCATGCCAATGTCGCTACCCGAGCGTGCGGTTCCAGCCCAAGACCTAACAGTGCAGAACCCAATTTTCGCGCGTTCTCGGCGACTTGCGACCAGTTCGTTTCGGTCAAGCTGCCGTCAGTTTCGACAGAATAAATCTCGGTTTGGCCATGATAGCGATCGGCATGCTCGATCAGTGACGAGATCAGCAACGGTTGCGTCATCATTTGTCCCAGCATGGACATTCTCCCTGTGTCGGGGCCGCTTTTTGCAGCACCTTCTTGTTTGCCACGCATTTTCTGCAATCGGCGCGGTCAAAAGAAATCCTGCCAAGCATTTAATTGTCTGACAATAGAAGAATGCATCATGCCAGGGCGGCAAAGCTGGCTTTTATTCGGTTTCCCGGTGCAACATGGCATAGGCAACAAGGGCGGCGGTTGACCCGTCTTTGGTCTCGGTACCTTCTGCACCGTCCACGATTGGCCCCAGTGAAGTCGCCAGTTCCTTGCCCAGTTCAACGCCCCACTGGTCAAAAGAGTTGATCCCCAACAGGACCCCTTCGACGAATACGCGATGCTCATACAGGGCAATGATCTGACCCAGAACAAAAGGCGTTAGCTTGGGGTACATCAGCGTGGTCGAGGGACGATTGCCAGCAAACACCCGATGTCGGGCCTGACGTTCGCATTCTTCACCCGTCAACCCTTTGTCGGCCATGCGCTGCCGCGCCTCGTCCAGCGATCGGCCGCGCATCAGCGCCTCGGACTGGGCCAGACAGTTGGCCAGCAGCAGCCGGTGATGGTGGGTCAGCTCGGGTTCATGTCCCTCGGCAGCGACCATGAATTCGCAAGGGATAACGTCTGTGCCCTGATGGATCAGCTGATAAAACGCATGCTGACCATTGGTACCAGGCTCACCCCAGACCACCGGACCCGAAGGAATGGTCAGCGCACTGCCGTCCATGGCAACGGATTTGCCATTCGACTCCATCTCGAGCTGCTGAAAATATGCGGGCAAGCGCAGGAGACGCTGATCGTATGGCAGCACGGCCCTGCTGGCATATCCCAGAACCTGCCGATGCCAGACACCGGTCAAAGCCAACATCACAGGCATATTCTCGGACCAATCGGCTGCGCGAAAATGCACGTCCATTGCCTGTCCACCGCGCAAAAACGCATCAAAGGCCGTCGAGCCTACGGCAATCATCACCGGCAGGCCCACAGGCCCCCAAACCGAATAACGCCCGCCGACCCAATCGGCGAAACCAAACACGCGCTGTTCGGGAATGCCAAAGGCCTGAGTCTTGTCCAAAGCACTGGAAACCGCAGCAAACTGTCGGGCCGGCTCCCCGCCGCCATCGACCATCCAGGCGCGCGCGGTGCGGGCATTGGTCATGGTTTCAATGGTCGTGAACGTCTTGGACGCGACAATCACAAGTGTCCGCGTCGGATCCAGCTGCCGTAGAACATCGGCAATATGTGCCCCGTCTACATTCGAGACATAGTGCAGCCGCGGCCCGTCGTGATACGGAGCCAGCGCATGCGTGGCCATAACCGGTCCCAGATCAGACCCACCAATTCCGATATTCACCACATCGGTAAAGCTGCCCCCTGCCCCGGACACGGCCCCCCCACGGACCTCTTCGGCAAAGACACGCATCCGCTGCAGCGTATCCAGAACGCCAGGCATGACATCCAGACCATCCACGTCGACCGGACCGCCATCCAGATTCCGCAATGCCGAATGCAGAACCGAGCGTTCTTCGGTTTCATTGATCTTGGCACCCGCAAACATCGCGTCGCGCCTGTCGGCAAGCCCCGCCTCGTCGCATAGGCAGATCAGGGCTGCGCGAATATCTGCGTCAATCTGCGTCTTTGAATAGTCAAACAGCATATCGCCCGTTGAGGTCGAGAAAACCTGTGCCCGATCCACGTCTTGTTCGAACAAGTCCAAAATGGAACGACCGCCATCTGACGCAAATGCCTTGAGAGTATCCAGGTTCATAACTCTACTCCGCCCAATGGACCGTCATGCCGCCCAACACAGCAGCAATCGGCGCCTCTTTGGGATGCAGGGACATGGCCCGGTCCAGCGCCTTGCGTTTGGTTTCCCCAAAAATCACCAGATGCTTAGACAATGCGCCGTCCAAGACCGGAGCCGTTAATGTAATCCGCGCCTCGGGCTGAACTTCGGGTCGGGCCACGGCCAAAGGTGGCGCATGCCCGTCCAATGCGGCGGCCAACCCGTCCATCCCCGGAAACAGCGAGGCGGTGTGCATATCTTCGCCCATACCCAGCATGAGAACCGAAAGAGGCAGCACAGGCGCAATCAAGCTTTCAATTTCGGGCAGCACCGATTCCGGATCTTTGCCATCCAGATACAGCGGCACATATTGCGCGACCGAGGCGCGATTGGTCAGCAAACGCTCTTGGATCAGCCGCGCATTTGCGCGATCGCTGTCGCTGGATACGCACCGTTCATCCGTTGGCAGAATTCGGACCCGATCCCAGTCCAAATCAGCGGCACACAATCCGTCAAAGACCGGCCCGGGTGTGGTACCGCCCGGCACAGCAAAAGAGACCAGATCGTGATGCAGCAGCGCCGCCTCAAGATCTCCGGCGATAGCATTGGCCACGTCGATGGCTAGCATATCCCGGTCGGCGTATTCCTGAATTTTCATGGGTTTATCCCTTGCCAACGGCGACCGTCCCGTTTCATCAGCAGCTCGGCGTCGCCCGGCCCAGTGCTGCCGCTCTCATAAGGTTTCGGCACGTCGCCACGCGCCTGCCATCCTGCGATGATCGGGTCTGTCCAAGCCCAGGCGGCCTCGACCTCATCACCGCGCATGAACAGCGTCTGATTGCCTCGGATCACATCCATCACCAGACGTTCATAGGCGTCTGGCGGGTCCTGGTTCTCGGCGCCCAATGCCTCGGCAAAGCTCATATCCAGGGGCACGTCGACCAAACGCATACCTCCTTGCCCGGGCTCTTTGATCGTCACTTTCAGCGTGATGCCCTCATTTGGCTGCAGGCGGATCGATAGCGCATTCGCATGACGCCCGGCATCCGCTCCAAAGATCGAGTGCGGCGCGTCTTTGAACATCACATTGATCACCGAAGACCGGGCCACAAGGCGCTTGCCCGTGCGCAAGTAGAACGGTGTTCCTGCCCATCGCCAGTTGCTGATATGCGCCCGCAGCGCCACATAGCTTTCGGTAGTCGAGCGTGGATTTCCAACGGCTTTGCGGTAACTTGAACTTTCGCCCTCAAACTGCCCCCGCACGATATGATGCGGCTTTACCGGGTCCAGAGCGCGAATGACCTTGAGCTTTTCATCACGCACCGCATCCGGGTCGAACTTGGCCGGAGGTTCCATGGCGATCAGGCACAAAAGCTGCATCAGGTGGTTCTGCATCATGTCGCGCATTGCGCCTGCGCGCTCGTAATACTCTTCACGGCCGTTAATTCCGACGGATTCGGCTACGGTGATCTGGATATGGTCGACATACTGGCTGTTCCAAAGTGGTTCGAACAACATGTTGCCGAATCGAACAGCCATCAGGTTTTGGACGGTTTCCTTGCCCAGATAGTGGTCGATTCGATAGATTTGACTTTCCCTGAAATGCGCGGCCAGCGTGGCATTCAAAGCTCGCGCACTTTCCAGATCATGGCCAAAGGGTTTTTCAACCACGATCCTCGTCTGCGGCGTTGTCAGATCATACGCCTCGATCCGTTCCGCCAGAGGGCCAAACAACCGCGGCCCCACCGAAAAATAGAACGCCCGAACCCGATTCGGCTGAAGTTTCCGCGCAAGCTCGGCCCAGCCATGATCCGCAACAGCATCCAATGTCACATAATCAACCCGCTGCAAAAACGCGTTCAACGCAGCAGTGTCCAGACTGTGTCGTCCGGCATGTGCCTCAAGCGAGTTGCGGACCAAATTGCGGAACTTGTCACGGTCGTAATCCGTTCTGGCCGCCCCGATTACTTGCGCGCCTTCAGCCCACTGGCCAGCACAAAACCGGCGAAACAGAGCGGGCAGGATTTTACCCTGCGCCAGATCGCCAGTTCCGCCAAAAATGACCAGATCAAAGGGGTCTACAGGTATGACGCGAGAAACCATGTGTTTTCCTTACCTTGCCCTATGCTCAATGTCCAATGTTAGCGCAACCATTTTTGCGGATTTCCGCGACATCAATTCTCTGTCAGTTCACCCATGTCTCACTTTGCGAAACGGTCTGAAACCTCTAATTCAAGGTGACAACAGAAAAGAACCGGAAACCGGAATGAAAGACAACGCCCCTCAGATCGTCAATATCGGCAAGTTTCAAAACAAATTGGTGACAGCGGATGGCCAGACTCGTGCCTCGGTGGCGTTGACCAACCCCGAGACGCTCTGGTTCAATACCGGGACTTTGTGCAACATCGAATGTGTCAACTGCTATATCGAAAGCAGCCCGACCAATGATGCGTTGGTCTATATCTCGGCGGATGAAGTGCGAGACTATCTGGACCAGATCGAAGACAGAAACTGGCCCGTGCGTGAGATTGGCTTTACCGGTGGTGAGCCGTTCATGAACCCCGACATGATCGAGATGGCGCGCGCTGCGCTGGAACGCGGCTATGAGGTGTTGATCCTGACCAACGCCATGCGGCCAATGATGCGCCAGAAGATGCGCGAGGGATTGACTGAACTTCAGCGCGACTACTCTGGGAAACTGACGCTGCGGGTATCGCTCGACCATTATCGTGCCGACCTGCACGATAAGGAACGTGGCAAAGGCAGTTTTGACAAAACCGTGGAAGGTATGAAGTGGCTACGCGATGGCGGATTCCGGATGGCTGTTGCCGGCAGAACCGTATGGGGCGAGGACGATGAAAAAAGCCGTCAGGGATATGCTACGTTATTCAACCACCACGGGTTTGGCATCGACGCGCATGACCCTGCGCGAACGGTCCTTTTCCCGGAAATGGACGAGACCGTGGAAGTGCCGGAAATCACCACCGCCTGCTGGGGTATCCTGAACAAATCTCCTGCATCCGTGATGTGTGCCAGCGCCCGGATGGTGGTCAAACGCAAACGCGCTGAAAAACCGGCTGTTCTGGCCTGCACGCTGCTGCCTTATGAGCCGGAATTCGAGATGGGCCATACGCTGGCCGAGGCGGAAGCGGACGTGCATCTGAACCATCCGCATTGCGCCAAATTCTGCGTCCTGGGCGGGGCCAGCTGTTCGGGGTGATCAGTTCAGTTCCGGCGATTTCCAGAACTTTGAGCCCGACGCGCCCGCTGCCACGCGCCACCCTTTCTTGGACAGTTCAAAAAAAGACCGGCCATCGGTGAAGCGCACGGTTTCCGTCGTGTTTTCATCGCCGTACATGGCGCGGGTTTCGGCCGTCGCGTCATAGCCCTGGGTGATGAACTTATCCAGATCAGCAGGGGTTTCGAACATGATCACAAACTTGGATTCAAAGCCGCCGATGCCGATCGCGCCACCCACGCCGCCTGTTCCCATGTTCATATATGTGTGCTGGCCGGTGTCCTTTGACACCGCCACACCCCGCCCATACCCAGCCGAGACTGGAAACACCGTAACCTTGCGCGAGTCGAACACGGCATAGCCGGCACAGACCTCGTACAGCGCATGCGCTTCGGGATTTTCGGCCAGCAACTGATCCAGAATCTGCGTGGCCAATGTGTCCAGCTTGGCGCGCGTCTCTTCCGGAGTGGCCTCATTGCTTAGCAATTCGGTGGTCGAGTCGACCGTACCCTCAACAGCTTTCGCGCCTTTATCGATTGTCTCGCCAACGGTTTCGGCCCCTTGCCCGACAACGTCAGCCGCGTTTGCCGCGCCTTTTTTGATCTTGTCCAAAACTCCCTCAGCGGCGACTGGCCCACCAAGCAAAACGGCGGCGACAAACAGCAACATTCTGGGCATGCGGCATTTCCTTAGCTGATCAATGGTTTGGACACGACCCTAGCCTAAGAAAATCAAATGGAACACGCCCTTTCGTTACACAGCCAATAATCTGCCAGGGTGGCTAATTCACCCGAAACTCGCCAACTTGGTTGCGCCACTCTCCGGGCGCGATCATCTTACGGTGCGTGAATTTTACAGAATGTAAGGGGCCTTCGATCTCTCGCTGCCAGAAATCAATGAACTCGAACAGTTTCGGATGATCCGGCGCCAGATCGTATTCCTGCCAGATGAAGGTGTTCAGAACATGGATATAGTCGGGCATGTGGTAGAATAATTCCGCCGTTGTCAGCCCATATCCTTTAAGCATCAATTCCGTTTCGCTGCGCTCCATTTCGACCTCAATATTAATTGCAAGGTCCCCCTATTGTATCACGAAAACACCCTAATCCTTAGTTAACAATATGTTACCGTGATGTTACCGGAGTTTCTCACTTGCAAAATGGTTGCTTGCTTGCACCTTATGTGCCGGGTCTGATAAGGTGTATCCACAAGATATAGAGTCTGCATACAGAACGGGCAGTTTACGTGAGCGATACGCCAGAAGTTCCTGAAAATATGGATGAAAACCCGCCAGAACGCCCCGTTTACGGTGGCCCGACGGTCTCCATCGAATCCGAAATGCGCACGTCCTATCTGGACTATGCGATGTCGGTCATTGTTAGCCGTGCGATTCCTGATCTGCGCGATGGGTTGAAACCGGTACATCGGCGCATCCTTTACGCGATGCACGAGACCGGAAACACCCATGACAAATCCTATCGCAAATCGGCCCGTCCGGTCGGCGACGTAATGGGTAAATACCACCCACACGGCGACAGCGCGATCTATGACGCGTTGGTGCGGATGGCTCAGGATTTCTCGATGTCGCTGCCGCTGCTGGATGGTCAGGGCAACTTTGGCTCGATGGACGGCGATAACCCGGCGGCCATGCGCTATACCGAAGTGCGGATGGACAAGCCCGCCGCCTCTCTGCTGGCGGATATCGAGAAAGACACCGTCGATTTTCAGGACAACTATGACGGCAAAGACAGAGAGCCGACAGTCTTGCCCGCACGGTTCCCGAACATGCTGGTCAACGGCGCTGGCGGCATTGCCGTGGGCATGGCGACCAATATCCCGCCGCATAATCTTGGTGAGGTGGTCGATGCCACCCTCGCCCTGATCGACGATCCCGATCTGACTTCCGAGCAGCTGATCGAGTATGTTCCAGGCCCCGACTTCCCGACCGGCGGCGTAATGCTGGGCCGGTCCGGCGCGCGCAAAGCCTATTTGGAAGGGCGCGGCAGCGTCATAATCCGCTCCAAGACCCGCGTCGAGGAAATCCGCAAAGACCGCTATGCCATCGTGGTTGATGAGATTCCATATCAGGTGAACAAGGCTTCGATGATCGAAAAGATCGCCGAGGCCGTGCGTGAGAAGAGGATTGAAGGCGTCAGCCACGTTCAGGACGAATCCGACCGTAACGGCGTACGCGTTGTGGTCGAACTGAAACGTGATGCCACGCCCGAAGTGGTTCTGAACCAACTGTTCCGGTTTTCGCCGATGCAAACCTCGTTTGGCTGCAATATGCTGGCTCTGAATGGTGGGCGACCCGAGCAACTGACTCTGCGCCGCTTCCTGACCAGCTTTATCGATTTCCGCGAAGACGTTGTTGCGCGCCGTACGGCTTACGACCTGCGCAAGGCCCGCGAACGCAGTCACATCCTGTGCGGTTTGGCCGTGGCAGTTTCGAATGTGGATGAGGTGGTTGCAACCATCCGGTCATCCGCTGACGCCGCGCAAGCGCGTGAAAAGCTGATGACCCGCCGCTGGCCCGCGGCTGAAATCGAAAGCTATCTGCGCCTGATCGACGACCCTCTGTCGATGATGAACGACGACGGCACCTATAACCTGACCGAAGTTCAGGCCCGCGCGATCCTCGACCTGCGCCTGCAGCGATTGACCCAGATCGGTGTCAAAGAGGTTACGGACGAACTGGAAGAACTGGCGGGTAAGATCCAGGAATACCTGGATATTCTGTCCTCGCGAGAGCGTATCATGTCGATCATCGGGGATGAGCTGCGCAGCGTGCGTGAACAGTTTGCCGTGCCCCGTCGCACCGAGATCGTCGATTGGTCCGGCGACATGGAAGACGAGGACCTGATCGAGCGTGAGGATATGGTCGTGACCGTCACGTCGGGCGGCTACATCAAACGTACTCCGCTGGCCGATTTCCGCGCGCAAAAGCGGGGCGGCAAGGGCCTGTCGGGAATGCAGACCAAGGAAGAGGACGTCGTTACCAACCTCTTCGTGGCGAACACGCATACACAGTTGTTGTTCTTCACCACTGACGGGATGGTCTACAAGCTCAAAACCTGGCGTCTGCCGCAATCCGGGCGCACTGGCAAGGGCAAGGCCATTGTCAACATCCTGCCGATTCCGACCGGGGTTTCCATCGCGGCGATCATGCCCGTGGATGTGCCGGACGAAGAATGGGAAAACCTACAGATCATCTTTGCCACCAGCGCAGGCGATGTGCGCCGGAACCGACTGTCGGATTTCACCAATGTCCGCCGCAACGGCAAGATTGCGATGAAATTGCCCGAAGGCATCGAACTGGTGAATGCACGCATCTGCTCTGAAGACGAAGATGTGATGCTGGTCACCAATTCGGGCCGCGCAATCCGGTTCCGCACCACTGATGTGCGCGTGTTCAACTCACGCGAATCTACCGGTGTTCGGGGTATAAGGCTGAGCGGTGGCGACCGTGTCGTCTCGATGTCGGTGATCCGCCACTTCGAAGCTGATCCGGATGAACGCGCCGCCTATCTCAAGATGCGCCGCGCAGTGGCAGGCATCGCCGATGACGGTGAGACGGATGAGGATGAAGCAACCCCCGGCACCATCACACAGGAACGCTATGCCGAAATGTCCGCTGCCGAAAACATGATCCTGACGATCACCACGGGCGGTGCAGGCAAGCTGAGCTCCAGCCACGACTACCCGGTCCGCGGGCGCGGTGGCATGGGTGTTGCGGCGATGGATAAGGCGATGCGCGGCGGGGCACTTGTGGCCTCGTTCCCCGTCGATATCGAAGATCAGATCATGCTGGCCACGTCCAAAGGTCAGTCGATCCGGGTCCCGATCGAAGGCATCTCATTCCGCTCGCGGTCAGCAGGTGGCGTGAAGGTGTTCAACACCGGCAAAGGCGAAGAGGTCGTATCCGTTGCCTGGATCGCAGATCAGGGTGATGAGGACGAGACGGAAGAGTAAGCAATGAAAGCCGAGGCTCTCTGGCCTCGGCGATGTTTCTGGGTGTCTGGTGTGCGGACAAAACTGCCTATCAATGCATAGACCTAATGCCCGAATTAAGGCTAAGAACCGACCTGCATCGCGTGGTATTTTGATGCTCTTTATTTTACCTGAAGTTGGCGCATAAGGACCTCAACCATCTTTTGTGCCTCAGAAGCATCGAGCCGTCCGTGCTGCAACAAAAACTCTGCGACATCTCTGTCTGTGTACCGGCCCGTAACTATGTCATCGCGCAAGATCAACTTTTGGCGCGCAAATTCGGCGGCGTTGTCGTGGCAAATAATGCATTTTTCTTGGAATAGACGGCCAGATTCTTGGATGAACTCAAACTGTTCTATCAGCACATTGATTTCTTCGTCTGACAACTCGCCGTGTCCTGCCTTCAGATAATCAATGACGGGACGACCAGAAGCTTTTCCGACAATGCCGCTTTCTGACACAATCAATTTTTCGGAGACAAAATCTCCTGCATGCGGCAGGTGACAAGACGCGCAATTCTCTTCGTAGATCAAATGGGGATTCGCCCTCTGGGCAGTTGAGGGAACTGCCCAAACTATAATACTGATTGCTATACCAATTTGGATAAATCCGTTCATGTCGGAAGCGCCTAAGTAGTGGACAATCCATTGTCAGAGTAGGTGAACTAAAAGTCTCGATCCTTGACAAGTGTCAACTTATAAGCAGGTTGGCGCTTTCTCGGCAGGTTTGGGCTCAGAGCAAGCTTTCGTCTCCTATCACGAATTGGGTGTACGATTGAGTGCGTTGTCTGGTCAGGCCCAGTTAGGCCCACTATCACAACCCGTACAACGATCCAAACTTTTGCTCCAGATACTCCAACAGTGGTTCTGGACCCGGTTCCATGCCACTGGCGTGTTGGATGATGTCGCGGGGGGCGTAAAGGCCGCCATGGCGTTGGAGGTTTTCGCGCAGCCAACCGGTGGCGCCCGACGTGTCACCCTTGGCCAGTTGAGTATCCAGATCGGGCAGCGCGGATCGCAAAGCCTGGTTCAGGCATCCGGCATAGACATTGCCCAACGAGTAAGTCGGGAAATACCCGAACAGACCGACGGACCAATGGACATCCTGCAAGCATCCGTTCGAGGGCCTATCGACCGCATAGCCGAAATCGGCCTTGAACCGGTCGTTCCATGCACCCTCAAGGTCTCTGACCTGCAGATCGCCGCTCATTAACGCGCGCTCAAGGTCAAAGCGCAGCATGATGTGCAGGTTGTACTGCACCTCATCCGCCTCAGTGCGGATATAGCCATTATGGACCCGGTTGACCGTGGCATAGAACGCATCGGCATCGGCGACGCCGAAATTGCCAAAAGCCTCGACCATCTGGCCAAACAGCCAGCCAGTATAGGCGCGTGATCGACCCAGTTGGTTTTCGTAGATCCGGCTCTGGCTTTCATGCACGCCCATCGACACGCCCTGCCCCAGCGGGGTCAAAAGGTAGGCTGGGTCGATGCCCTGTTCATAGGCGGCGTGGCCGACCTCGTGAATGGTTGAATAGAAACAGTTGAATGGATCGGTCTCGCTGGTGCGCGTGGTGATCCGCACGTCCAATCCGCTGCCCGAGCTGAACGGGTGAACGGCCTTGTCGACCCGGCCAGTGTTCAGGTCGTAACCGAATCCAGTGGCCAGCTTCTGTGACAGTTGCATCTGGGTCGCTGCGTCAAACGCCCCGGTCAGGGCGGCCGGTCCGGGTTGGTCCAACACAGCTGCTCGCAATGCCACAAGACGCGGACGCATCTGGTCAAAGATCGCAGCGATCTGAGTGCCGGTCGTATAGGGCTCGTAATCTTCGACCATGGCGTCATAGACATCACCGCCCTGTGCCAGGGCCTGACCTTCCTGACGTTTGAGCGCCACAACCTCTTCCAACACGGGCAAAAAGGCCGCCACATCCTCATCGGCGCGCGCCTGTGCCCATGTGCCCTGCGCGGCTGAGGTAACGCGTGCGATGGTCTTGGCCAAATCGGCGGGCACTTTCACGGTCCGCTCATAGGACCGGCGTATCTCGCGCAGTTGCGCGCGGGCGACATCGTCCTGCGGGTCGGCCTGCTCCAGCCACTCTGCCACACGCGGATCAGACCGTCGGGCATGCAAAACAGATTCGATCGCGGCCATTTCTTCTGCGCGCTGCGGCGCTGCGCCGCGCGGCATCACTGTTTCCTGATCCCATCCCAGACGCCCGGCAATCTGACCAAGTGCCGAGGTTTCACGTTGGAAGGCCATCAGTTCATCATAGGCAGTCATCTGGGTCAGGCTCCGCGGATCGAAGTTGCGATGGGATAGGCTGTCAGGAATCGCGCACGCAGGATCAGAGTCCACACGATCACGGCCATGAACTGATGGAAAATGGCGATCTGCCAGGGGGCCGCGTAGATCACGGTCATGATCCCGACAACCACCTGCAACGACAAGGCAGCGAACATCGTGTTGAAGGCAAAGCGCGTTTGCGGATGCGCACTGGAATTGCCACGACGCCAGACAACGATGGCAAAGATGAACAGCAGATAACCCGCGCAACGATGGATGAACTGCACAAGCCCGGGGCTTTCGAAAAAGTTCCGCCACATCGGTTCCAGTATCGCCGCGTCCGGCGGGAAAATCTGCCCGCCGATCAATGGCCAGTCGGTATAAGACCGCCCAGCGTCGATACCTGCGACAAGTGCACCGATGAGGATCTGCAGGAATGCGAAATGCATCAGGCCGGTAGACAGGGAAAACAGTTTGGCCTCTTTCGCGCGGCGGGCCTGCATCAGGTCACGCTCATCCCGGCCAAGTTCGAACATATACCAGGCGAGGAAACCCAAGATCACAAAGGCCAGACCCAGATGGATCGCCAGGCGATAGCTGGCAACGGCGATCATCCCCTCGCCCTGCGTCACGCCGGACGCGACCATCCACCAGCCAACGGCGCCCTGTACCCCACCCAAGGCACCGGGGATCACCAGCTTGCCGGTCCAGCCGGTGGGTATCTTGCGCGCAATAAGGAACCCAAAGAAGCCAAGCGCCCAGACCAGCCCGATCACGCGGCCCAGCTGGCGGTGGCCCCATTCCCACCAATAGATGGATTTGAAATCCGCAAGCTCCATCCACTGGTTCTGGATGCGCCACTGGTCGATTTGCTTGTACTTGTCGAACTCGGCCTGCCAGTCGGTTTCGGTCATCGGCGGGACAGCCCCGGTGAGCGGGCGCCATTCGGTGATCGACAGCCCGCTATCGGTCAGGCGGGTCAGCCCACCCACCGCAATCATCACAACCACAAGCGCAAACAGGATCATCAGCCAGGCCCGGATAGCCTTACGCGCACCACCGCGGCCCCGGTCAATCATACCAGGTTGAACCGCTTGTTGTTTTTCAGAGTCTGAGACCTCTTCGAAGATGCTGCGCTTGCCGCTCATGCGTTCCTCATGTGTCTTGAATTTCGTTGCAAGCTAGGACCACCATGGGACGAGGTCCAGCCTTACCCTTTGTCTTTCCAACGGACCATCTGACGCATGACCCCGTGCAACATCTGCACATCCGCCCGCGTCATCCGCATCCGTGACCACAGATTGCGCAGATTGGTCTTCATGCTTTCGGCTTTTTCAGGGGGGTAAAAGAACCCCGCCTCTTCCAGCCGGTCTTCATAATGTTCGACCAGCTTTTCGACCTCGATGCCTGTGGCCCAGTCGCCTTTGCCCAGATCGGTTGCCTCATGCACGACGTCGCCTGTCTGGCGCATCCACTCATAGGCGGTCAGCAACACGCATTGTCCAAGGTTCAATGAGGCATATTCCGGATTCACCGGGACCGAGATGATGGCATTGGCCTTGGCGATATCCTCATTCTCAAGCCCTGCCCGTTCCGGGCCGAACAGCACGGCGACTTTTTCGCCCGCGGCGACCTTTTCGGCCGCGATCTGCATAGCGCGTTCGGGGCTGAAGACCGGCTTGGTCAACCCGCGCTGGCGGGCCGTAGTAGCAAAGACATAGGTACTGTCAGACAGCGCGCCAGCCAGATCGTCAAACAGCTGCGCCTCATCCAGCAGACGGCCCGCCCCACTGGACATGGCCACCGCCTTGGGGTTTGGCCAGCCATCACGTGGGGCCACGATCCGCATCCGGTCCAGCCCGAAATTCCACATCGCCCGCGCGGCGGCACCGATATTTTCACCCATCTGCGGGCGCACGAGCACAAATGAGGGCTGGGATTTGTCGCTGGGCATGGTTGTCTCCGAAAACTGCGCCTGCTGTAATCGTCGCGCCAACGCAGGGCAAGCCATTGGCGGCGCCAATTCTGCCTGAAACGGGCATAAAAGTTTGCTTCCGGCCCGCAATCCGCTAAACCGCGCAAAAGACTTAAAGCTAAGGACGCGCCGATGGACACCCCCGAGCAGCCGCAGATTTACCTGATCACCCCGCCGACCATCACGTTGAGCACGTTCCCCGACCAACTGGCCCGCGTTCTGGACAGCACCGAAATCGCCTGCATCCGTCTGGCCCTTGCGGGAAATGACGAGGATACGATTGCCCGTGCCGCTGATGCCTGCCGCGAGGTGGCACATACGCGGGACGTGGCGCTGGTGATTTCCAACCACGTCCTGTTGGCGCAGCGTCTGGGTATGGATGGGGTGCATCTGGATGATGGCGCGCGCTCGGTCCGGTATGTGCGTAAGGAATTGGGTGCCGATGCCATTGTCGGCTGCTTCTGCGGCACCTCCAGCCATGACGGCATGTCGGCTGGTGAGGCCGGGGCGGATTATGTGGCCTTTGGCCCGGTTGGTACGTCCTCTTTGGGTGACGGAACCGTGGCCGAGCACGATCTGTTCCAGTGGTGGTCCGAGATGATCGAAGTGCCGGTTGTGGCAGAAGGCGGCCTGACCCCCGAATTGATCCGTGACCTCAGCCCCTGCACCGATTTCTTTGGCATCGGGGATGAGATCTGGTCACAGGATGACCCATCCGCTGCACTGAACGACCTGATCACCGCCATGGGCTGAGCAGGATGTGAGCGTTAACCCTTGCACCCACGCCGGGGCTGCGGCATGACGTCGACATGACTCAGAACAGCGAAATTCTTTGTATCGGTTCTGTCCTGTGGGACGTGATCGGACGTTCTGCTAGCGCCATGCGGCAGGGGTCGGATGTTCCCGGCAGGATCACCCGCCTGCCCGGAGGCGTGGCAATGAACATTGCCATGACGCTGGTGCGCTTTGGCATGACGCCCACCCTGCTGACCGCCATTGGTCGCGATCCCGAAGGCGACGAGTTGGTCAATGCTTGCGCCCGGCTGGGGATGGTAACGGATCACATCTATCGCTCGCAGGACCTGCCGACCGACCGATATATGGCTGTCGAGGGCGCCAATGGATTGATTGCCGCGATTGCGGACGCCCATTCACTTGAGGCTGCAGGGGCAAAAATTCTGAAACCCCTGATGCAAGGCCCATTAGGCACAGAGACCATGCCATTTGATGGTCCTGTTGCTTTGGATGGCAACCTGACGCTGTCGCTTTTGGAAGAAATCGCGCAAAGCCCAGCCTTCGCCGGAGCCGACCTGCGCGTGGCACCGGCCTCACCCGGCAAGGCCGATCGCCTGCTGCCTTTCCTCAAACATGCCCGCGCGACGCTTTATGTGAACCTCGAAGAGGCAGGCATCCTGTGCCAGCGCGAATTCGCGGATTCGGCAAGCGCCGCCAAGGGGCTGCTGGATCGCGGCGCGCTGCGCGTGCTGGTGACTGATGGCGGCAGTTCGGCAACCGTTGCCAGCGCTGAGGAAATCTTGACCCAAAAACCCCCACCCGTTCTGGTCACCCGTGTGACCGGCGCGGGTGATACCTTCATGGCGGCGCATATCGCATCCGAGGCCACCGGTGCCCCAAGCGATGAGGCCCTGTCACGTGCCTTGCATGCCGCCGCAACTTACGTTTCCGGAGAAACCCCACTGTGATCAACATTCAATATTCTGCCGAGGTCCGCGCCGCCAAAGACGCAGGCCAACCTATCGTTGCGCTGGAAAGCACGATCATCACCCACGGTATGCCCTACCCGCAGAACATCGAGGTTGCGGCACAGGTTGAACAAGACATTCGAGAGGCGGGCGCGGTGCCAGCCACCATGGCGGTGATCAATGGTACGCTTCACGTCGGTCTGGAAACCGAAGAGTTGAAAGCACTGGGCCAAGCGCATGGGGTCGCCAAACTGTCCCGTGCCGATATGGCCGCCTGCATGGCAACCGGTGGGACCGGTGCAACAACGGTCGCCGCAACCATGATCGCCGCCCATCACGCCGGGATCGACGTTTTTGCCACCGGCGGTATTGGAGGCGTCCACCAAGGGGCTGAAACCTCGTTCGATATCTCTGCTGACCTGCACGAATTGGCCCATACCCCGGTCACGGTTGTTGCCGCAGGCGCCAAAGCCATCCTCGATCTGGCCAAGACGCTTGAGGTTCTGGAAACACTGGGCGTTCCGGTCATTGCCTATGGCCAGGACGAATTTCCGGCCTTCTGGTCGGCAAAATCCCCGCTGGCAGCCCCTCTGCGCATGGACAGTGCGGAAGACATCGCGCACGCACATGCGACCAGACGCGCGCTTGGCCTGCCCGGCGGCCAACTTGTCGCCAATCCGATCCCGGAGGCCGATCAGATCCCATCCGAGGAACTGGCCCCGATCATCGCCTCGGCACAGGCGGATGCAGATGTGCATCGGATCAGCGGTAAAGGGGTCACACCCTACCTGTTGCAACGGATTTATGAGCAGACCGAAGGTCGTTCTCTGACCGCCAATATCGCATTGGTCCGCAACAATGCCCGCCTGGCAGCCGGGATCGCCCGCACCCTGTCCGCCAAGGCGGATTAACATATAGCTATTGTACCAAGGCCAAGGACTGCTTAACTAAATTCGCAAGCCACTCAGGACCGTAATGAACACTCCTTTTGACGAAGAACCCAACCGACAGCCCGGCCTGTTCTCACGGCTGCGCGCGTCCTTTCTGACGGGCATCGTCGTTATTGCGCCGGTGTGGTTGACGATCTGGCTGATCTGGTCTGTTGTCGGCTGGATCGACAGTGCGGTCCTGCCGCTGGTTCCCCACCAATTCCAGCCTGAACAATATGTTGGCATCAACCTGCGCGGTGTAGGTGTCATCTTTTTTCTGGTGTTCACCGTCGTGGTTGGCTGGGTTGCCAAGGGCATCCTGGGCCGGTCCTTTATCTCGTTCACCGAAAGCCTGGTGAACAGGATGCCGGTCATCCGGTCCATCTATTCAGGCATCAAGCAGATTTCCGAGACCGTCTTTGCCCAGACTGAACGGTCATTTGAAAAAGCCTGTCTGGTTCAATATCCGCGCCGTGGCATCTGGGCCATCGGGTTCGTCTCGACCACCGCCAAGGGAGAAGTCAACGAACGCGCAGAAGCGGGTGGCGATCTGTACAGCGTGTTCATTCCGACGACACCCAACCCGACATCGGGGTTCTTGCTGTTCTTTCCGATCGAGGACGTCATCCTTTTGGACATGTCGATCGAAGATGCCGCCAAGCTGGTGATTTCGGCCGGTCTTGTTTACCCGAACGACAAAGACCCGACCCAGCCACCAGAGTGACTATCCAAACATTTCCGGCAGATTGACCGTGCTGCGTGCACCCAAATCGGCCTTGTGATCTGTCAAAAACTGATCAGCTGCATTGCGGCCAGCTTCTTTGAGCTTATGCAGGACCACAGGGTTGGGCACTGTCTTGGTCGCGACCGAGAGGTCATTCATCAACGCGTCATCGGCAATCATGTGAACCAGAACACGGCTCATTTCGCCCGCTTTCAGCTTGCCATCCTCCAGCAAGCGCTGAACGAAGCTTATGGCCCTCAGTTCCCGAAACAGCGATGAGTTAAAGCCAATCTCATTGATCCGGTTCTGGATCTGCTGCGGCGTCTTGGGGATTTCTTCCCGTTCCAGAGGGTTGATGTTCACGATCACCACGTCCTCGGGCAGATCGGAATTGAACAAGGGATACAGAGCTGGATTACCGGTATATCCGCCATCCCAGTAAGCCTCGGTCCGGCCCGATTTTGGATCGAATATCTCGACCGCCTGAAACAGGGTTGGCAAACAGGCAGAAGCAAGGATGGCCTCAGTCGACAGCTCATTCCCTGTGAACACCCGTATCTTTCCGCTGCGCACGCATGTCGCGCAGACATACAGACGCGGACCTTCGGCAGCGCATATTTCATCGAAATCAAAGCGCTCAACCACGGGCTGCAAGGGGTTACGGTAGAACGGCCCATAGGCATAAGGCGAAACCAATCGCGACCAGGCGTCGCCTACAGCAAACGGCAGCGAATTTTCGATGGACTGTGCGATATGTGAGGGCTCAAACGCACGCATCCAGTTGGTCAGGTTCGTATCGTCGACGGCCCCCATACGAGCCCAGAGCGCATCAAGATTGGCGCGCGCGCCCTCCCGGCCGCCCCGTACCATGCCAGACTTATAGGCCGCACCGTTCAGTGCACCTGCCGATGTTCCGGTGATCGCCGCGACTTCGATATCATCTTCGTCCAGCAGACGATCCAGCACACCCCAAGTGAACGCGCCGTGCGCGCCGCCGCCCTGCAAAGCCAGATTGATACGTATCACTGCCCTACTCCCCAAGGCTCAGAGCGCGGTCCACCCGCCATCAACTGAAATCGTCGTGCCGGTGATCTGCGCCGCCGCATCCGAGCACAGAAAGATCGTCGTACCGCCCAGTTGTTCGACCGTAGCGAATTCTTTCGAAGGTTGCCGCTTTAGCAGGACATTCTTCACGACATCCTCACGGCTCATATCGTATTCTTTCATCGTATTGGGTATCTGCTCTTCGACCAGCGGCGTCAGCACATATCCCGGGCAAATCGCATTACAGGTAATCGGCTCTTGTGCGGTCTCGAGGGCTACGGTTTTGGTCATCCCGACAACACCGTGCTTGGCCGCGATATAGGCGGCTTTGAAAGGCGATGCCGTCAACCCATGGGCCGATGCAATATTCACCACCCGTCCCCAGCCCGCCTTGCGCATCATCGGCAACGCGGCGGCAGTGGTGTGAAAGGCCGAGTTCATGTTGATCGCAATGATCGCGTCCCATTTGTCGGTTGGAAACTGATCAATCGGCGCCACATGCTGAATGCCGGCATTGTTGACCAGGATATCGCAGGCTCCAGCCTTTTCGATCAGCGCCCGACACTCGTCACCCTTGGACATGTCCGCTTTGAAATAGCGCGCGTTGGTTCCGGTTTCCTGCCCGATCTCTGCGGCCAGAGCATGATCTTCGTCGCGGTCAGTAAACGAATTCAGCACCACATCCGCCCCGGCTTTGGCCAGCTCGCGGGCGATGCCCAGCCCGATGCCCGAATTCGATCCTGTGATGATTGCTGTTTTGCCTGAAAGACTCATGGGTGCTCTCCGTCAGATTCCGTGTTGACGGCACAGTGCCATGCTGCACCTGCAAAGAAAACGGGGAAAGATTGGGGGCGCTGTATCAGCGAAAATCGCACAAAAAAACGCCCGCACGAAGCGGGCGTTAAGTTATTGAGGCAGGTTTCATACAGGCAAGAAACCTATCGAGCAGTACGCCCTTTATAAGCAATTCTACGCCTTCGTCCAAGCTAAAAGTTTGATAATATGAAAAATCATGGCTACGGTGAATCCCAACAAAATAAGGCCAGAGCAGGATTGTTTCCAAAATGAGCCCCGATTTCCTTCGCCCCGTTCGCCCTATGATCGCGGGAATCGTTAGTGTTTTTGCCGTTGCAGCAGCCCATGCAGAATCGACCCATGGCATAGCTATGTATGGCGACCCTGCCCTACCACCGGATTTTGTGTCGCTACCCTATGTCAACGCTGATGCACCCAAAGGCGGCAAAGTCGTATTTGGAAATACCGGCGGCTATAACAGCCTTAACCCGTTTGTGCAAAAAGGCACGTCACCCTGGCAGTTGCGATTTTGGACCCATGAAAGCCTGATGGGGCGTTCCTGGGACGAACCTTTCACTCTTTACGGGTTGTTAGCCGAATCAGTTGAGACGGCTCCAGACCGATCCTGGGTCGAATTTACCCTGCGAGAGAATGCCCGATTCTCGGATGGGTCACCAGTCACTGTCGAGGATGTCATATGGTCATATGAGACTTTGGGAACCGAAGGGCATCTGAGATATCGCGGCCTTTGGGGAAAGATCGACAGTATCGAACAAACCGGACCGCGTTCCGTCCGCATCACGTTTAACGACCCCGACCGCGAGCTTGCGTTGATCGCCGGGATGCGCCCGATCCTTCAGAAGGCACAGTGGGAGGGTAAAGACTTTGCCGACGCGCCGCTGCAAGACATCCCCTTGGGGTCTGGACCATATGTCATCGACGGGTACGAAGCCGGACGGTATGTGAACCTGCGTCGCAATCCGGATTACTGGGGCGCTGACATTCCGTTTCGGCGCGGCACCATGAATCTGGATGAGATGCGGATCGAGTTCTACGGGGATGGCACAGTCGCATTCGAGGCCTTCAAAGCAGGCGAGCTCTCAGCCGTGCGCGAGTTTAACGCCGATAAGTGGAACAACCAGTATGACTTCCCCGCGGTACAGCGCGGCGATGTGCTGAAAACCGAAATCCCGCATCGCAAGCCTTCGGGCATGACCGGATTTGTCATGAATACGCGCAAGCCACCCTTCGATGATTGGCGCGTGCGCGAGGCTCTGACTCTGGCTTTCAATTTCGAATTCATCAACGACACCGTCACCGGAAGCGCGCAACCGCGGATAACCTCGTATTTCTCGGGCTCGGATCTGGCGATGCAACCCGGTACTGCCACCGGTCAGGTGGCTGAACTGCTGCAGCCGTACGCCGATACACTGTTGCCCGGTACGCTGGAAGGTTACGAGCTGCCGGTAGGTGACGGTTCGGAACGCAACAGGGCCAACCTGCGCAAGGCAACCAAGCTTCTGCAAGAGGCTGGCTGGACAGTTCAGGATGGCGTGTTGCGAAACGCAGATGGCGAAGCGTTCATCGTTGACATGGTCATCAGCCAGGGCAGCCTCAACGTTGTCCAGAATGTCGGAACGATCGCCGAAATCTATGCGCGTACGCTTGAACGGCTTGGCATCGAGCTTACAGTCGAAAAAATCGACGACGCACAATACACCTCTCGGATGGATGCGCATGATTTTGACATGACCCCATTTCGCCGGGCTCTTTCCCTGTCGCCGGGTAACGAACAACGCCTGTATTGGGGCAGTGAAAATGCTGACACGGCAGGAACACGTAACCTGATGGGGGTTCAGTCGCCAGCAGTGGACGGTTTGATCGATACGATGCTGGCCTCTGAAAGCCACGAAGATTTCGTGTCTGCGACCCGCGCGCTGGATCGCGTTCTAACCGCTGGCCGGTATGTCATCCCGATCTGGAGCTTTGACGTCGGCCGGATTGCACATGCGCGTGAGCTGAAACAGCCGGAAACCCTGCCCATATACGGTGACGGGCCGGAATACATGCCGCAGGTCTGGTGGTACGAGGAATAGCAGCGCCTCAAAAGAGGCGGCCCCGTCCTTTCCTAATTGCTAACTGTCCGTGCCAATCTCGTTCCAGAGGATCGCAACCGCTGCAGATGTGATGCAATAAGACCCGTTCGGCGTTTGCTGTGTGGGTCTCATACCCTTCGGCGGATTCTGGCACAGACCCGCAGTACCACGACATGCAGGTAAAGGCTGTGGGCATTCCGCTATAAATTGATGCGATCCCTAGTTTCAGACAAATTTGAAAAATTTCAACAAGGGGCTTTACGTAACGGGTTCGAAAGATATAGCCTGCGACTAGTACAAATGTATCCAATTTGAATTACGCCAAACATTACCGACACATAGCTGTGTTACAACATCAGGAACAGTATTTTCGGACCAGCCTCCACTCACTCAAAACTATTTGGTCCGTAGGCCCGTCTCAGATTTCCTGTGGCGGGCCTAACTGATTTAAACTTCGCACGCTCAAGGTGCGACATTTTGCCATAGCCCTACCTGCAAACACCATTCGTACCCTGAATTCAGGGCCGAGCAGATCTGTAGCCAGACAAACAGAAAGCCCAATTGATGTTTAAGTGGAACGATCTGACGCAAGATTGGAATGAAATGTACGCCCGTGCAAAACGGCGGTTTCCCAATTTGCGCGACCGAGACATGGATGCGGTCGGGCGCGACCGTGCGCAATTCGAGGCTTATCTGGCCGAACGCCATCATCTGACGGTGAACGAGGCACATGAAGAGCTTGAGGATTTCCTGTTCACCGAAGCGCTAACCCGTGAAGTCACCAAACATCTAGGTAAGTGACGTCACCCACAGGATCATCGCGTCTTCTTCACTGACCGAAACGACATTATGCCCCATGCTGCCGTCGTAATAGGCGCTGTCACCGCGGCGCATTTCGACGGGTTCGTAGAACTCGGTATACAGGCGAACGACACCCGTCAGCACGTACAGGAATTCTTCGCCATCGTGGCGGACCCACCCGTCAAACTCATCCATCGACCGGGCACGTACACGGGCGCGATAGGGCAGCATCTGCTTTTTAGTAAGCGTCTCAGCCAGCAGTTCGTGCTCGTATGTTGTGGTTGCGTGGCTGGTACCTTGTCCCATCCGGGTCACGGCCATACGCCCGATCACCTGCTCGCGCTGTGGCGGCGTGAACAGCTGCGGAACAGAGATTTCCAGCCCGATCGCCAGTTTCTTCAGCGCATCATATGTAGGCGACATCTGCCCGTTTTCTATTTTGCTGAGCGTTGAACGCGCCAATCCCGCCTGATTGGCCGCTTGTTCCAAAGTCCAGTTACGCGCCTTGCGCAATTCACGCACACGGACGCCAAGGTCCAGCGGTTCGACCTCTGTATGCTCGCCCGAGTTTCGGGCAATTCGGATCAGAGATGTCTGCTCTTTGGTTCTCATGCGCCACTCTATAGGGCCAGCCTGTCCCGCTTGCAACGCAGCAGTTGCCGCGTTAGCCAGACGCCATGCTTTCCCTGTTCGATCAAGGCCCGCCCAAGGCCTGCCCCACCCCCTTCAATCTGGCCGCGCATGTGTTGCGTCAAGCAGATCGCAATGGCGACAAGATTGCCTTGTCGGTACTTGGCGCAACGTCGGCACAGAACTGGAGCTTTTCTGCGTTGAAACGCGCGATCCTTGCAACCGGTACAGGTCTGCTGCGGGCCGGTTTGAAACCGGGCGATCTGGTCTTGATGCGTTTGGGGAACACGGTTGATTTCCCAATAACCTATCTGGGTGCAATCGCGGTCGGCATTGTACCCGTGCCGACATCGTCACAGCTGACGCAGCCAGAAACGGCAAAGATCATCCAAGATCTGAACCCCGCCGCCATACTGCGCGGTCCCGATATCGCCTGCGCGGATCACCCGAACCAGATATCTTTGAGCCAACTGCGCGAGATGCGCGATCTACCTCTGGCCGAGTTTCGGATGGGCGACCCCGAAGACATGGCTTATGTGGTCTATACGTCTGGCACCTCGGGCAAGCCACGGGCCGTTGCACATGCCCATCGTGCAATTTGGGCGCGGCAGATGATGGTGGATGCGTGGTACGGCCTGCAGGAAACGGATCGATTGTGCCATGCAGGTGCGTTCAACTGGACCTATACGTTGGGGACAGGACTGATGGATCCCTGGACTATTGGCGCGACAGCGTTGATACCGGAACCTGGCATCGATCTGTCGACCCTACCCGATATGCTGCGCAATCACCGTGCCACGATATTTGCTGCAGCTCCTGGCGTGTTTCGGAAAATTTTGAACGAAGCAAACGATCTGCACCTTCCCGATCTGAGGCACGGTCTTTGCGCTGGTGAAAAACTCTCACGGCATCTGCACCAGAAATGGACACGGATCACCGGGCGCGAGTTGTATGAAGCTTTTGGAATGTCCGAATGCTCGACCTTCATCTCTTCAAGCCCAGCCTATCCGGCACGTGGCGATGCACTGGGGCAACCACAACCCGGGCGACGTGTGGCAATTCTGGGTCCAGACGGGCCGGTTCCACAGGGGAAAGAAGGGACCATCGCCATCCACCGATCAGACCCCGGCCTAATGCTGACCTATCTCAACGCGCCGGACGAAGCGCTGGCCAGGATGCAGGGCGAGTGGTTTCTGACCGGCGATCAGGGTGCAATGGCAGTTGATGGTCAGATCACCTATCTTGGCCGAGACGATGATATGATGAATGCAGGCGGCTACCGGGTCTCACCGATCGAGGTCGAGGCCACATTGTCCCGATATCCCGGCATCTCGCAGGTCGGCGCGGCCGCCGTTGAGGTCAAGCAGGACAGTTTTGTCATAGTGGCATTCTATACCGGGCCGGAAAAGCTGGACGAGGACGCCCTGCGCGCCTATGTCGAGACAAATCTGGCGCGCTATAAGCAACCGCGCGCCTTTATCCATCTGCCTCAGCTGCCAACAGGCGGCAATGGCAAACTTTTGCGCCGGGCGCTGCCGGCCTATTTCAAGGCGACCAATACATGACCCAGACCGTCAAGCTCGACATCATGTCTGACCCGATCTGCCCCTGGTGCTATATTGGCAAGACTCATCTGGACAAAGCGTTGGCTGCAACTCCGGATCATCCATTCATCATTGAATGGCACCCCTTTCAGCTGAACCCCGATATGCCGGTCGAAGGCATGGATCGGCGCGAATACTTGGAGCGCAAATTCGGCGGAAAAGACGGAGCCATCCGTGCGTATGCCCCGGTGGTCGAGCATGCCGAAAATGCAGGGTTGGGCATCGACTTTGAGGGGATGAAGCGCACCCCGAACACGCTGGATGCTCATCGGCTGATCCACTGGGCCGGAATCGAAAACAAGCAGAACGCTATAGTTGATGCCCTGTTTCAGGCCTATTTTGTACAGAGTCGCGATATCGGCGACCACGAGGTTCTGGCGGATATTGCCGACAGTCAGGGGATGGACGCTGCCGTCGTCATGAAGCTGCTGAAATCCGACGCCGACCGCTCCGACATCAGCAACCGTGACGCGCATTCCCGGCAGATGGGTGTGACGTCGGTACCGACTTTTATCGTTGCCAACCAACATGCTGTCCCCGGCGCGCAACCACCGGAAATGTGGGAACGCGTGATCGGTGAAATCATGTCTCAAATCGAGGCTTCCCCTGCAAAATAGCACAGCCTCCTGTGCATTCTGATCACTGGCCGTGCCCAATCCGCTGTGATAGCGCGAACGGGTCAGGAGAGCCCCATGAGTAATCGCATGCCGCGCGGAGAATTTGTCGCTTTGATCGCAATGATGTTTGCGACAATCGCGTTTTCTATCGACTCGATGCTGCCCGCCCTGCCGCAGATCAGCGCGCAACTCAGCCCAGGTGATGCAAACAAGGCGCAGTTGATCCTGACCTCATTTGTGCTGGGCATGGGGATCGGCACCTTTTTCACCGGCCCTCTGTCGGATGCATTCGGGCGCAAGCCGGTAATTTACGTCGGCTCTGCGCTGTATATCCTGTCTGCCGCAGTTGCCTGGGCCACCTCCTCGCTTGAGATGCTGTTGATTGCGCGCATCTTTCAAGGCATTGGCAGCGCGGCCCCACGCGTGGTGGCCATGGCCATTATCCGTGACCTTTATTCCGGCCGCGAGATGGCCCGCATCGTCTCGATTGCCATGATGATCTTTACGCTGGTTCCCGCCATCGCGCCCATGATGGGTGCCGGGGTGATCGCTCTGGCCGGGTGGCGTGGCATCTTCGCTTCGTTCATGTTGTTCTCTTTGATCACCATCACTTGGATGGGCCTGCGTCTGAGCGAACCTCTGGCACCCGAAAATCGCCGTCCCCTGCGCCTGCCGCTTATGATTGATGCCGCGCGGCAGATGTTTACACACCCGACTGTGCGGGTTTCGATCATGGTGCAAACGCTTTGCCTTGGGATGCTGTTCACCATGCTGACGATGGTACAACCTGTTTATGACATCATCTACGACAGAGCAGACAGTTTCCCATTCTGGTTTGGTTTCGTTGCTCTGATGGCTGGCTCGGCCAGTTTATTGAACGCGACTTTGGTCATCCGATTGGGGATGCGCCGGATTGTAACCTGGACTTTGGGCGCACAGATCGTCTTTACATGTTTTGTCATGTTAATGAATGGTCTGGACCTTTCTGATGGCGCCTCATTTGCGCTTTTCGTCAGTTGGCAGACTGCCGTGTTCTTCATGGCCGGTATGACGATGGGCAACCTGAATGCCATCGCGATGGAGCCGATGGGCCATATTGCGGGCATGGCAGCGTCAGTCATAGGCGCGGTATCAACCGTTCTGGCCGCTGCAGTGGCAGCCCCCTTGGGACAGTTGTTTGACGGATCGATCCTTCCCTTGGCAATAGGTGTCCTGACTATGTGCACGATGGGGTTCGGCCTGATGCTGTATATGGGCCGGATAGAAGACAGATTGCCCGCCTGATCTGTGCAGAGCGCGTGAAACACGTTATCCTCCCCTTGTTTCGAGGGGAGATTTTCAATGAGCGAGTACTACGATCTGGGCACCCATTCCTGTCCGGTAAGCACCTCTTCGCCCGATGCGCAACTGTGGTTCGACCGGGGGCTGGTCTGGACCTATGGCTATAGCCACGAAGAGGCCGTCGTCTGTTTTCAGCGCGCGCTAGAGCATGACCCGAACTGCGCCATGGCCCATTGGGGCGTCGCCTATGCGGCGGGGCCGAATTACAACATGCCCTGGGACCTGCACGATGACGCGGGCCGGCAAAAGGCGCTGGCGCTGGCCTATGATGCGACGCAGCTGGCCATGTCTCTTGCGGGCGAATGTACGCCGGTTGAACAAGCGCTGATCCGCGCGCTTCCCGCCCGCTATCCCCAGCGCGAAGCCATTGACGACATGCACAACTGGGATCACGATTTTGCCGATGCCATGCGCGCAGCGTTTGCATCGCAGCCCGCTCATCTGGACCTGCGCACGATCTATGTCGAAGCGCTTTTGAATCTCACCCCCTGGCAAATGTGGGATTTGACGACCGGCCAGCCCGCCGAAGGGGCCGCCACGGTCGAGGCGCAAAAAACGCTGGAGGAGGCGATGGCTGATGATCCAGCAGCGATGTCTCATCCCGGGTTACTGCATCTTTATGTCCACCTGATGGAGATGTCTCCGACCCCGGAAAAAGCGCTGAAAGCGGGGGATGTTCTGCGGACGCTGGTTCCCGATGCGGGCCATTTGGTGCATATGCCCACCCATATCGATGTGCTGTGCGGCCACTATCAGAACGTCGTCCACTGGAACCAAAAAGCCGTTGAGGCCGACCTGAAATATTACGAACGCGAAGGCGCGTTCAACATCTACACCGGCTACCGCCAGCACAATTATCATTTTGTCATATATGGCGCCCTATTTCTGGGACAGATGGAACCGGCTCTGCGGGCCAATCAGGGATTGTGGGACACCACACCCGAAGACATGCTGCGCATAGAAAGCCCCCCCATGGCGGATTTCTTCGAAAGTTACATGTCAATGGGGCCGCATATCCTCATCCGGTTTGGCCGTTGGGAAGAGGCAATGGCGCTTGAGCTGCCCTCGGACCCCGATCTGTACTGCACTCTCACGGCAACCACGCATTATGCCCGGGCCATTGCTTTTGCCGCCACTGGGCAGGTCAGCGAAGCCGAAGCCGAAGAGCAGTTGTTCCTCGCTGCCAAGGCCCGCGTGCCAGAAACGCGATTGCTGCACAATAACAGCGTGATCGACCTGCTGGACATTGCCCGCGAAATGCTGCGTGGCGAAATCGAGTATCGCATGGAAAACTACGATGCGGCCTACGCCCATCTGCGCCGCTCGGTCGAACTGGACGACACCTTGCCCTATGACGAGCCATGGGGATGGATGCAGCCCACTCGTCACGCGTTGGGTGCATTGCTGTTCGAACAAGGGCATACCGCCGAAGCCGAGGCCATATACCGCGAGGATTTGGGGTTGGGCGGTACGCTCAGCCGTGCCTCTGTCCATCCTGACAATGTCTGGAGCCTCAAGGGCCTGCATGACTGCCTGAAGGCGCGCGGTGAGACGGTTGAGATCGTGCAGATCAAACAACGGCTCGATCTGGCTCTGGCCCGTGCGGACCGGGCTGTTGGGGCGTCCTGTTTCTGTGCCCAAGCCGCCATGAGGGCCGCCGAATGAGATACGCCCTGCTATTCGCTTTGCTCTGCAGCCCGGCGCTGGCGGATCGACAATCCTTTCCGCCGGTCGACGAAGCTGAGCGGGATTCAACCCTTACCGAATTCCGCAGCGAGCTGCTGAACATGGTAGCGGCGCACGACGTCGACGGCCTGCTGTCCGTTGCCTGCCCGGACATCTACCTGAGCCACGGCGGCGATGGCGGCCCGAACGAGCTGCGCGAATATCTTACCCCAGGCCCTGCCACGTCCGAACAAGATTATGAAAGGGATAAGGACGTTGAAACCTATTGGTCCGATCTGGAAAACACCCTGACACAGCCTGGCTATTTCAACGAAGACGGCGAGTTCTGGATGCCCCACCAATGGCAGCTCACCCTACCCGCTTCGCTGGATCCGGCGTTGGCCTATTTTGTGACCGCTCAGGATGTAACTCTGCGCAACGCACCAAACCGAGGCGCGGCGATACTGGACCTCATCAGCTATGAGGTCGTCATCATCCGCGACTTCTCCCCCATCGCGCAGTACCAGAGGGTTCTGCTGACAGACGGCGGCCAGGGCTATATGCATAGCGATTTCCTGTGGCCCATGACCGGGTTCCGGGCTGCATTGGCGCAATCCGACGCGGGCGACTGGCAGTTGTGCACCTTTGTCAGCGGTGACTAGGCTTTGGCCTTTTTCTTTTCGGCCACAAGTTTTTCCGCCAGATCGCGGGCGATGGCAAAGGCCCCCTTGATCTTGTCGCTGTCCTTCTTCCAATCGCGGCGCACGACGATCTTGTTATCCTTGACCTTGGCCAACCCGCGCTGGTTCTGGATGAACTCGACCAGCCCCTGAGGCGAGGCAAATTTGTCGTTGTGAAACTGGATCGTCGCGCCTTTGGGCCCGCCATCTAGCTTTGCAATCCCCGCCCGTTTGCACATCGCCTTGATGCGCACGACCAGCATCAGGGTGTTGACCTCTTTCGGCAGCGTGCCAAAGCGGTCGATCAATTCAGCGGCGAAGCCTTCCAATTCCACCTTGGTCGACAGCGACGACAAACGGCGATACAGGCCTAGGCGGACATCCAGATCGGGCACATAATCCTCTGGGATCAGGACAGGGACGCCAAGATTGATCTGCGGCGCCCATTGGTCATCTGCATCCGACAGGCCTTCCATCTCACCGGCTTTGATCTTGGCAATCGCCTCTTCCAGCATCGACTGGTAGAGTTCGTAGCCCACATCGCGCATTTGGCCCGACTGTTCCTCTCCCAACAGGTTACCCGCCCCTCGAATATCAAGGTCCTGAGACGCCAACGTGAACCCCGCCCCCAGCGTGTCGAGCGAGCCCAGAACGCGCAGGCGTTTTTCGGCCGTGGCAGTCAGACGGGTGCGCGGTTTTGTGGTCAGATAGGCATAGGCGCGGGTTTTCGACCGCCCGACCCTGCCGCGGATCTGATAGAGCTGCGCCAGCCCGAACATATCGGCCCGGTGCACAACCATCGTATTTGCAGTCGGGATATCCAGCCCGCTTTCCACAATCGTGGTGGCCAGCAAAACATCGTATTTGCCGTCGTAGAACGCATTCATCCGATCGTCGAGTTCCCCCGCGGCCATCTGCCCATGCGCCACCATATAAGTCAGCTCGGGCAGTTGCTCTTTCAGGAATTCCTCAATCTCGGGTAGGTCCGAGATGCGCGGCACGACATAGAAACTCTGCCCGCCACGGTAATGTTCACGCAGCAGGGCTTCGCGGATCGTGACCGCGTCGAACTCACTGACATAGGTGCGGATCGCCAGCCGGTCGATGGGAGGTGTGCCGATGATCGACAGGTCACGCACGCCGGTCAGGGACAGTTGCAGCGTTCGTGGAATCGGCGTCGCGGTCAGGGTCAGGACGTGGATATCGCTACGCAGCTGTTTCAGACGCTCCTTGTGGCCAACACCGAAATGCTGTTCCTCGTCGATGATCAGCAGACCCAGATTGTTGAACCGAATCCCTTTTGCAAGCAAGGCATGGGTGCCGATCACAATATCCACCGTGCCGCGCGCCAACCCGTCACGGGTCTGTTGCGCCTCTTTGGCCGAGATGAAGCGGGACAGCTGCCGCACCTCAAGCGGGAAGCCCCGGAAGCGATCCTTGAAGCTGGCCGCGTGCTGACGCGCCAACAGCGTTGTCGGTGCGATCACCGCCACTTGCACGCCCGACATTGCGGCAACGAAAGCGGCACGCATTGCGACCTCGGTCTTGCCAAAGCCCACGTCGCCACAAATCAGACGATCCATCGGCGCGCCAGAATGCATGTCTTCCATGACCTCACCGATTGCGCGCAGCTGATCGTCAGTTTCCTGATAGGGAAAGCGCGCACTGAACTCCTCCCACGCGTGCGGAGGCGGGTCCATGATCGGGGCCTTGCGCAAGGCCCGTTCGGCAGCGATGCGGATCAGCTTATCCGCCATCTCGCGAATGCGCTCTTTCAGCTTGGCCTTCTTGGCCTGCCACGCGCCGCCGCCCAATCTGTCCAGCAGACCCTCATCATGACCGTATCGCGACAGCAGTTCGATATTTTCGACCGGCAGGTACAGTTTGGATTGTTCTGCGTATTCCAGCAGCAGACATTCATGGGCGGCACCGGCCGCCGTCACGACCTCCATCCCCAGATAGCGCCCGATGCCGTGATCCACATGAACCACCAAATCACCCGGGCTAAGGGATTGGGTTTCGGTCAGGAAATTTTCGGCCTTGCGGCGCTTTTTGGGCTGCCGGATCAGCCGGTCGCCCAACACATCCTGTTCGGCGATCACGGTCAGGTCGGGCGTTTCGAACCCGTGCTCCAGCGCCCAGACGGCCAGATGTAGCCCGCGTTTGCCGATGCGCGTACCGTCGGGCACGGGGATCGCCTCGGCAAGGCCTTCATCCTCGATCAGCCCAGTCAGACGTTCGCGGGCCCCTTCGGAATAAGAGGCAATCAGAACCGGCCCCTTGGCCATTTTGTCGGTGATATGGCTGGCCAGTGCTCCGAACAAGCTGATGCTTTCCTGCTGGCGTTCCGGGGCAAAGTTGCGCCCGATCCGACCACCAGCATCGATCACCCCGGGCCCAAGGGCCTGAGGCAATGCATTGAATTGCAGAACGCGCCTATCGCCGACAGCTTGTTCCCAAGCAGTGTCATCTAGATACAGTAGGCCCGGTGGTGTCGGTTTATACACCGTGTCCATGCGCGACCGGTTCTCCAGTGCGAGCCGCCGCGTTTCGTATTGATCGGCAATGGTTTCCCAACGTGCCAAACGGGCAGGCGTGACCTGATCATCCAGCGAGATTGTGGCACCAGGCAGATAATCAAACAGCGTTTCAAGCTTTTCGTGAAAGAACGGCAACCAATGCTCGATGCCTTGATGCTTGCGGCCTGCGCTGACGGCCTCGTACAGGGGATCATCGGTGCCCGCCGCACCAAACTCGATGCGATAATTCTGCCGAAACCGGGTGATGGCGGCGTCATCTAGAATGACCTCGGACACTGGCGCCAGCTCCACAACAGCCAGCTTTTCGGTCGTACGTTGCGACACCGGATCAAACCGACGTGCTCCATCCAGAACATCCCCGAACAGGTCCAGCCGCACCGGCCCGGATTCGCCGGGCGGGAAAATGTCGATGATGCCCCCTCGAACGGCATAGTCGCCGGGCTCCATCACCGTGGGGCTTTGCGTGAAGCCCATGCGCACAAGGAAATTCCGCAACGCGGTTTCATCAATGCGGTGATCGACACGGGCGGTAAACGCCGCCTCTCGCAGCACTGCACGGGCGGGCACGCGTTGGGTTGCGGCGTTCAGAGTTGTCAACAGCACGTATTGCTGCGGCATCTGGTGCACAAGTGCGGCAAGGGTGGCCACACGCGCTGCCGAGATATCCGCATTGGGCGATACCCGATCATATGGCAGACAATCCCAACCTGGGAACACAAATACCGGCATGTCAGGCGCAAAAAAGGCAAGCGCCGCGCGCATCGCCTCAAGCCGTTTGTCATCACGCGCGACATGGCACACCGGCCCGCCAGAGCGCGCCAGCTCATTCAGGACAAGCTGCGCGTCAAACCCTTCGGGGGCGCCGCCAACGATTACTTGGTTCGGACCCGTCATCGCCAAGCCTTTCTGATTTTACCAACCCGGGACGCCGATGGAAAAATTCTGGTACATGCCCCAAAGCGAAGTGATCAAGATCGAAATCATACCAACTATCTGGGTATAGATCCGGCAGCGCGTAAGAATCTTGGAAATATACTCCAGACTGGGTGTTTCCCTGCGCAGTTTCCGCGCGGCTGATACATTGATCAGCACGACAAGACAAATCGGAAACAGCAACAAAAACACGGCCTGCGCGAATTCGACACCGTAATAGAACCCCAAAGTGGCGAGACCCGTGAACAAAAAACAACTAAACGCTAATATCGCGAGGCCGGATACATCCAATATATAGAGCAATCGGTTTCCGTTAATGCGGACGATATCCATCAAATCCTGTTCCGATTGCCCGCCTACCCGTCTTGCGCGCACAACAAGGTCATACGGCACGCCCATGGCCCAGTGGCTGGCCGATGACCACAACACCGCAAGCCCGATCCAATACCAGAGATTCGAAAAGCTGCGCATGTCGATGAGTTCAAAAATCGAAGAGTATAAGTCCACGCGTCAGCCCTTAATTTCCGTCTTCAGGGACCTTCTTCGCAAAGACGCGTCCATCGTTACCCTTGAGACTACACGGAATTCATGCCACCCAATGCTGGAATTTACAAGGAGAGCGCGTCATGAAACCGACCATTGCCCCCTATCCTCTGGCCCGTTTTCGTCGAACACGCCAATCACAGGCGGTGCGGGGGCTGGTCCGCGAGAATACACTGACCACCGATGATCTGATCTGGCCGGTTTTCGTCCGAGACGGCGAAGGTATTGAAGAGCCTGTCCCCTCGATGCCTGGTGTCATGCGCCGCTCGGTCGATCTGATCGCACAGGCTGCGGTCGAAGCGCAGGCCCTGGGTATCCCGGCAATCTGCATCTTTCCCTACACCGACGCCTCCCTAAAGACCGAAGATTGCGCCGAAGCGTGGAACCCCGATAACCTGTCCAACCGAGCCATTCGCGCCATCAAGAAAGCCGCACCTAATATCGCGGTGATGACGGACGTGGCGCTGGACCCATACAATATCAACGGCCATGACGGATATGTGGTCGATGGTGAGATCATAAACGATCAAACGATCGAGGCGCTGGTAAAGATGACGCTGGCGCAAGCAGATGCGGGCGCCGACATCATCGGACCGTCAGATATGATGGATGGCCGGATCGGTGAAATGCGGCGCGCCCTGGAAGGCGCAGACCATCACAACGTGATGATCCTCAGCTATGCGGCCAAATATGCGAGTGCGTTCTACGGACCGTTCCGAGATGCAGTGGGCGCCTCGGGCGCGCTGACCGGGGACAAGAAGACCTATCAGATGGACCCCGGAAACTCGGACGAGGCGCTGCGCATGATCGAGCGTGACCTGACCGAAGGCGCAGACATGGTCATGATCAAACCCGGCATGCCCTATTTGGACATCTGCCGCCGGGTCAAGGACACGTTTGGCGCGCCGACCTATGCCTATCAGGTCTCGGGTGAATACGCGATGATACAGGCCGCGGCGCAGAATGGCTGGATCGACGGAGAGAAGGTCATGCTCGAAAGTCTGCTGGCGTTCAAACGCGCGGGCTGCGACGGGATACTGACCTATTTCGCGCCTCAGGCCGCCCGGATCCTGCAGGGCTAATCCCCCGCGTTTCCGCGATTTTTCGCCGACTATCTTTGGTCACTGGGCAGCTTTCCCGTGACACGAGGCGACAATCGGCGTATTCTTGCGGACAAGATCGGGAGCACCCGACAATCAGGCATTTATACAGAGATAAAAAACATGAGCAGTTCCAAACCTACTCGATTAAGCCGTCGTGGCTTTGCTTTTGGCATGGCCGGTCTGTCAGTGACCGCCGCTTGCGGCAATGGCGTCGGCAGTTCCAACGCAGCGACGATTGACGCCCGTGTGGATGCGACATTGAACCAGATGTACGCCACCTACCCCAACACGCTCGAAATCGCGAACAAGGCCAACGGCATGCTGGTCATGCCTCTGATAACCGATGCCGGACTAATCGTCTTTGGCGGTGCCTACGGCACAGGCGCGCTACGCATTCAGGGCGCGACAGTTGATTACTATTCCGCAATTTCGGGAACCGCCGGCCTGCAAATCGGTGCCCAGCAATATGCGCATGTCCTGTTCTTCATGACACAGGACGCGTTGAACGATTTCCGCCGTTCCAGCGGATGGACCGCCGGGGCCGAAGTCGGCTACGTGGTCGATGCGACGGGCGACTCTCTGTCGACCGACACCACCACCCTGCGTTCGCCGGTTCTGGCGGCGGTCTTCGGACAGGCAGGGCTAAAGTTCGGCGCGACGGTCGAAGGCACGAAATACACCCGCATCATTCCCTGATACCGGACTACCCTCCCCCCTCAAGACACCCCGCTTTCGGCATCACGCCCGAAGCGGGGTTTTTCATTCAAACCGCGGTAAACACGCATGTTCTCATGCGGTTCCTCTTTCGATCCGTGCGGCCATCCTCTAGTGTCTGCGCAATCATAGAGTGAACGGAAATGTGACCGCTGATGGGAATTGTCTTTCGCTGGCTTGTGCGTATCGCCTCGGGTCTTGTTCTGCTGACATTGGCGGCTGTGTTGCTGGTGTATTTTCTGGCCAGCCAGTCCCTGCCGGACTACGATCAGACCGTTAAAGTTGATGGCCTGACTGCGCCGGTTGAGGTTGTCAGGGATACAGCGAATGTTCCCCATATTCTGGGCGCATCAGACCCGGATGTCTTCTTTGGGCTTGGCTATGCCCATGCACAGGATCGCCTCTGGCAGATGACTGTTCTGCGCCGGACAGCGCAGGGCCGATTGTCCGAAGTGTTTGGCGCTCGCACTGTTCATATCGACAAGCTGTTGCGGCGGTTTGATCTGTACGGGCTTGCACACCGGTCGGTACAAGCCCAGGACGACTATACCAAAGAGGCCCTGCGCGCTTATGCTGCCGGGGTGAATGCACGACTGGCCGAGATTAACGAAAACGCATTGGGCCGTGGTGCGCCAGAGATGTTTTTGTTCAATGCGCCTGTATCGCCCTGGCAACCGGGCGACAGCCTGGCCGTCATCAAACTCATGAGCCTGCAACTTTCTGGCCATCTTGAGGATGAAGTGCTGCGCGCGCGCACATCGCTTATGCTGGATGACCAGACCCGACTGGCGGATATTCTGCCTGATGTTCCCGGGCCGGGAATCGCCGCTCTGCCCGAATACGCCGCCCTGTTTCCTAACCTGCCCAGATATGCGGCCGGATCGTCGATGCCGGACACGCCCATCTCGCCCTTTCCAAAGCGCGGATTGGCCGGAGCATCGAACGCATGGTCTGCCGCCCCCACAAGATCTGCCAGCGGAGGGACGCTTCTGGCCAATGATCCGCATTTGGGTTTCACAGCGCCGGGCATCTGGTATCTGGCCCGTCTGGAACTGGCCAAAGGCGGCGTGATCGGTGCCACGATCCCCGGCATCCCGGCGGTGATGACCGGACGCAGTGATCGGCTGGGCTGGGGTTTGACCTCATCCTATCTGGATGATCAGGACATCCATATCGAGCAGTTGAACCCAGAAAACCCCGAGGAATACCTGACCCCCGAAGGATACAAGACCTTTCGCAGCCGCCCTTCGATCATCGAGATCAAAGACGAAGCCCCAATCACTCTGACCCTGCGTTGGACCGAGAACGGACCGGTTCTGCCGGGCACCCATTACGATCTTGGGACGATCACGCCGCCGGGTCATGTCGCTTCGCTGTCCTGGACAGCCCTGAGCGCACGGGACACTTCCATGTCAGCCTCAATGGCGCTGATGAATGCGGACACTGTCCGACAAGCAATCACCGCAGCCGAGCTGTTCATGGCGCCATCTCAGAACCTGTCATTGGTCGACAAGGACACGATCGGCATGAAGCTGATCGGTGCAATGCCGCACCGTGCCGCAAAGAACCAAAGCCGGGGGCGTATTCCGACGCCTGGCTGGCTGGCCGAAAACCGGTGGCAAGGCCGCCTGCCCTATGCTGACAACCCCGAATTCGTCGCACCTGCGGGCGGCATTCTGGGCAACACAAACAACAAGATCATCGACCGGCCATTTCCCGAACATGTCTCATTTGAATGGGGGGATACGCAGCGCATCCATCGCTGGGAACGGCTGATGCAATCGCGCGAGGTACACACGCGCGACAGCTTTATCGAGGCACAGCTGGACACGGTCAGCTTTACCGCGCGCTCTCTGCTTCCGCTGATCGGGGCTGATCTGTGGTACACCGGCGCCTCTGCCCCCGAAGGCACCCAGGAACGCCAGCGCCAGATCGCGCTGAACCTTTTGGCCGAGTGGAATGGCGAGATGAATGAACACCTGCCAGAACCCCTGATCTATGCTGCTTGGGTTCGGGCGCTGCAAATCCGGTTGATCGCAGATGAGCTTGGCCCCCTGGCGGCTGAATACAAACATGTCGAACCACTGTTCATCGAACGTGTCTATCGCGACATCGACGGAGCTTCGGCCTGGTGTAATGTGCGTCAGAGCGCGCCGACAGAGACCTGCACCGATATGGCGCGTATGGCACTGGACGATGCGCTGATCTGGATTTCCGAAAAATACGGAGGATCACTGGAATCTCTACGCTGGGGTGACGCGCATCAGGCGACGCATGACCACCCGGTTCTGGGATCGGTTCCGGTGCTGCGATTCTTTGTGAATATCCGACAGTCCACCAGTGGTGGCGACAACACCCTGCTGCGTGGCAGAACATCTGGCGAAGGCCCTGATCCGTTTCAGAACGTGCACGGTGCAGGCTATCGCGGCGTATATGATTTTGCGGATCCCGACAGCTCGGTCTTTATTACGGCTACGGGCCAGTCAGGTCACTTCCTGTCACGCTACTATGACGATCAGGCCCAGCTTTGGCGTCGGGGTGAATACATCCCGATGTCCCTGGACCTTGACCTGGCACATGCAGCCGCCGTCGGAGTGACCACCCTTATCCCCCGCTAAGGTCTGTGCTTCGGCAAGACCTCGCCCGTTTATTTTCCATCGCGTGGACGCTGAATGGCGTTTGGCATACGATCCATAGGCCTAGGATTTGTGTGCGGGGGACCAAATGGCCAGTATCCGGGATAAGCTGAACAATCTCGCGCGAGATTATGCGATCGCCTGGAGCTCGGGCGACCCCGAGGCCGTTGCCAGTTTCTATGCGCCCGACGGACAGATCACGATCAACCGTGGAGAACCGATCATTGGCCGCGCTGCAGTGGCGGAAATGGCGCGCGGGTTTTACACTGATTTCCCCGATCTTGAGGTCCGCTGCGACATGTTTCGCTGGGCGGGAAGCCACGCAATATTTGTCTGGACCCTTGAAGGGCACCATTCCAAAACCGGCAATCACGTCGTGACGCGGGGCTGGGAAGAATGGGAAATGACCGACACCAACCAGGTCCAGAACTCTTTGGGTTGGTTCGATGCCGAGGATTTTCAGCGCCAGATTGACGGCTGATCACGGACCACTTTGTTCGATGGGTATAGGAAAGTTCTTCCCCAGTCAGGGTTCAAAGCGCTGCGTATTGCGAAGCTTGTTTCTCTGTCCACAGCACGTCGATCACAAAGCCATCTTCGGTCTGCTTTTCGGACCGCACGACCTCCTGGCGGAACAACCACGCGCGCTTGTTGCCTTCGGCAAATCCCAGTTCCAGCGTTGCCTCAGAACGTACGCCCTGTAGCGTGACGGCAATTTCCGCCAAAAGCGGGGCGATCCCTTCGCCGGTGACGGCTGAAATCGCGAAAATCCCCTGATCCCGCTCTGCCCGCGCCGTCGCTGCTTCGCGCTCATCCGGGGACAGCAGGTCGATCTTGTTCCAGACCTCAATCCGGGGCCGCGTATCGTCAATACCCAGTGAAGTCAGGATAGTTTCGACATCCTTCGCCTGCGCCTCAGATTCATCGTGGCTGATATCGCGTACGTGAACCACGATATCAGCGCCCAACACTTCCTCCAGCGTGGCCCGGAATGAGGCGACCAACTCGGTGGGCAGGTTCGAAATGAACCCCACCGTGTCCGACAGGATCACTTCGGGACCGTCAGGCAGTTCGACCCGGCGCATGGTGGGGTCCAAGGTGGCAAACAACATGTCCTTGGCCATGACATCGGCCCCGGTCAGGCGGTTGAACAGGGTTGATTTGCCCGCGTTGGTATAACCTACCAACGCCACAATCGGATATGGCACCTTGGCCCGCGCGGCGCGATGCAGCGTGCGGGTCTTGACCACCTTCTGCAACTGACGACGCAAGCGCACCAGTTGTTCATCAATGGCCCGGCGGTCCGCTTCGATCTGGGTCTCACCCGGGCCACCCACAAAGCCCAATCCGCCCCGCTGCCGTTCCAGGTGGGTCCAGGCACGCACCAGCCGGGTCCGCTGGTAACTCAGCGCGGCCATTTCCACCTGCAATACGCCCTCACGGGTGCGCGCGCGGTCGCTGAATATTTCGAGGATCAGCCCGGTCCGGTCGAGGATCTTGACCTTCCACGCCTTTTCAAGATTGCGTTGCTGAACGGGCGTAACCGATCCGTCGATCAAAACCAGCTCGACTTCGTTCTCGTGCAACCGTTCGGCCAGTTCCTCGATCTTGCCGCTACCGAACAGAAAACCGGCCTGCGCCCGAGGTAAGCGCACAACTTCGGATCCGATCACATCAAGGTCGGGCAATGCAGCGGCCAGCGCCACCGCTTCTGCCAGCGCCGGTCCTGGAACGCGGCGCTGTTCATCTGATTTGATTTCCGGATGCAGCACCCACGCTCGGGTGCGCACCCTTTCATGTTCCATCAAGAGGCGTCTTCGCCCTCATACAGGCTGATCGGCTGCGATGGCATGATGGTCGAAATCGCGTGTTTGTAGACCAGCTGCGACTGTCCGTCGCGGCGCAACAATACGCAGAAGTTGTCGAACCAGGTGATCACACCCTGCAATTTCACACCGTTGATCAGGAAAATTGTGACCGGGACTTTTGCTTTCCGTACATTATTCAGGAACGCGTCCTGCAGATTCTGTCTGTCCGAAGCCATATTCTTATAATCTCGCCATTGTTCTTGCTACGCGCTGCGGACCAACGCGCTCCCTCCGGCGGAGTATGGAGTGTCGTTAACTGATATTCCAGATGAAAAATCAGTCACTAGCATGGTTATTGTTTCTTAACCCCTCAATAGAGCGGGTGTGATCAAGGCAATAATCGCCAGCGTTTCCAATCTGCCGATCACCATAGCGGCACACATGGTCAGCTTGGCACCGCCCGAAAGGTCGATCAATCGGATAGGAACATCGGTTGCCAATTCGATCAACGGCCCTGTCGTGCTCAGCGCGGCAACGCTAAGCACCATAGCGTGTTCGAACCCCGTACCCATGGCAGCAAGCAACACATTGAACACAGCAGCTGTCAGGGCAAACATCATGAAAAATATCCAAGCGATAAAGGCCCCATCGCTTTGGATGCGACGGTTTCCGCCACCTACTCCGCTGACTGAAGACGGGTAAATCAAACGGTCAATTTCGCGCGCGCCGTTAAGGTACAGAGCGAAAACCCGCAACAGCTTTACCCCGCCCGCCGTTGTTGCAACTCCACCGCCGATCAGCGCAAGCCCCATCAGGATCAATCCCGGGGTGCCCAGACCGGAAATTTGCTGGGCATCATCCCAGTTTGCACTTTCGAACCCTGCGGTTGTCAGAAATGACAAGACCGTAAAAATCATGCCCCAAATTACGCTCAACGCCTGAAGAGGCTCCATCTGGCCGCCAATTTCGCTGACGCCGGCAAGAACCCTGAAGAAAAGCAGCGCCGCTACGCCTGCAACGATCATGAGCCCGATCCGGAACTCGGGGTCCTTATCCAGCCGCGAATATCCGGAGGTAGCTGTGTCCGAGGAAAAGGTAAGACGCGACAAAGCGAAGAACAGGAACAGAAACAGGATGGCCTCACCGGTTACCCCGGCCTGCGCTCCCTCAAGCCCACCAACCGGTGAGATACCCGATGTGGCCATGGTTGACATCGCATGACAGATGGCGGTCAGACCCTGCTCTCCTGCGATCACGAGCAACAGCCAAATGACAGCGGTCAGCCCGACATAAACCGGCGTCAAAGTCAGCGTGACACGGATTAGACGCCCGCGAGGGTCTACCATCTCGCTTTGCGCCACGCCTGAAACCGGGCGACCGGGTTGACCGCGGGCTGTCACCTCGAACCCGCCCAGCGACAACGGCGCGAGAATCGCAGCCGCTGAAATCCACATCAAAAGCCCGCCCATCCATCCGACCTGAGCCCGCCAAAGGTGTAACGGCGCCGACAACCGGTCTGGATCTGGAAACAAATCAGCCCCGGTAGTGGTCAATGCGCTGACCATGTCGAAATAGGCGTTCAGAAAGCTCGTATTGCCCAACGCATCATGCAGAGGGATCGCAAGAAACAAGGGCAATACGGTGAAGCAGCCTAACAAGACCGCCAACTGGCCCAATGTCCCTCGACGCGGCATTCTGTTGGATGTTGCCAGCGAGATGATCCCGACCACGAACAACCCCAGCAACCCGGAATAGAAGAACGACCGGGACGTGTCGTGATCATCCAGCACCAGCGCAAATATGGCAGGCATCCACATAGCGGCGGCAAAAATACCCCAGATCAGAAGAAACAGCGGCAATCGCCGTACAAGGCTAACCTGTTTTTTCCGTGCATGCGCCATCAGAAGAAATCGATCGAGACCTGCATCAGCCGTTCCACCTCGGGGACGTCTTTGGCCAAGGCAAAAATCGCCACCACATCCTTTTCTTCAATCCTGAGACTACCGGTGGGGCGCAACATCTCATCGCCCTTACGCACGGCGCCAACCAGCACACCTTCGGGGAAATCAATGTCGCGCAGCCTCTGCCCGGCCATGGGCGAGGTTGAAAGTACTTCGGCCTCGATCACTTCGGCCTCTGCATCTCCGATGGAGTAGACCTGCCGCACGCGTCCGTGCCGAATATGGCGCAGAATCGAACTGACGGTGGTGGCGCGGGGGTTGATATAGGCGTCGATACCCAGCGGCCCCATCAGGGCAACCATGCTGGGATCATTGATCAGTGCAATCGCCAGAGCACAACCTTCGGCCTTGGCACGCACGGCAACCAACATATTTACACGGTCATCATCCGTGACGGCCAACATTGCATCCGCGCGTTCGATGCCAGCTTCGCGCAGCAGCGCCGCGTCCAGACCATCACCGTGAAGGACAATCGTTCGCTCAAGCGCTTCGGCTGCCACTTCCGCACAGTGGCGGTCTCGTTCAATTATCTTGGCACGAACGCGGCTTTCACGTTCTTCCAATGTCCGAGCAACTTCAAGACCGACATTACCACCGCCGACAATCACCACCCGGTCCTGCCGTTTTTGCGCCTTGCCGAAAACCTCCATCGTGCGGTCCACGTCTTTGACATTGCTAAAGACATAGCATTCGTCACCGACAAACAGCTGGTCCTCGGATTCCGGGGCAAACAGCGTACCCTCGCGCCGGACACCCACCACGATAGAGCTGAGCGTCGAAAACAGATCGGTCAGTTGCCGCAATGGCGTGTTCACGATCGGGCAATCCTCGGCGATGCGAATGCCAAGCAACTGCGCTTTGCCATCCATGAACATCTCGGTGTCAAAGGCGGATGGGGCAGACAACCGGCGCATCGCCGCTGCGGCAACCTCGCGCTCGGGGCTGATCACCACATCAATCGGCAGGTGATCGCGGCGATACAGATCTGAATGAATCGCCTCGAGATAGGATTTCGACCGAAGCCGGGCGATTTTGCGCTGAATGGAGAAAACCGAATGTGCCATCTGACAGGTGACCATGTTCACCTCGTCCGAATGGGTGGCAGCAATAATCATATCCGCATCGCGCGCGCCCGCTCGGTTCAGAACATCCGGATAGCTTGCAAATCCCGCAATCCCCTGAACATCCAAGGTTTCGGTCGCCCGTCGCACCAGATCAGGATTGTTGTCAACCACAGTAACGTCGTTCAACTCGCCCGAAAGATGCCGTGCAATCTGCCAGCCAACCTGACCCGCACCGCAAATGATGACCTTCATGCTATTGGCCCTTCTGCCTGAAATCTTTGAATGACAGATGCCCCCCAGACGGTCAATTAGTTTGTAACACAAGCAAAGCTGAGGCAAGGTAAGCGTATGAAAACAATAGCTCTCACGATTTCTTTGACTCTGTTGCTAACTGCGTGTGGGCCGCTTTCCCTGTATTATCAAGAGGGCGAGACAGTTTCGCAAATGCAGTCGGAAACGACCGGATGTCAGGTTCAGTCCCTCAAAGACGCCCCCGTTGCCAATCAGGTGCGACAAGGGGCACCAACCTATTGGCCAGGTCGCACCTACTGCGATGGTCGGGGAAGGTGTCATCGCACCGGAGGCTGGTGGCAGCCCGGTCAGATCTATACGGTCGATGTGAACAAAGGGCTGCGCAACAAGCTGGAAGCACAATGCATGGCGCAGAAAGGCTATCGCCCGGTCAGCCTTCCGCCTTGCAAGCAGGGCGTAAAGTCGCGTGTTGCTGCGGTCCCAACAACACAGCTGCCACCGCTCAGCACAGATTCATGTTTCGTCAAATTCGACAACGGAACGTTTCAGATAATTACCCCAGGTCAGGCAGGGTAAAGGCCGGCGGATCACTCCGCCGGTTCAGCCTCGTCCAGTTGTGCAACTCGCGCCCCCGATTTGTTCGAGGTCACAACGCCCAGAGATTTAAGCTTACGATGAAGCGCGCTGCGTTCCATGCCGACAAAGCTGGCAGTGCGGCTGATATTGCCCCCGAACCGGTTGATCTGGGTCAGCAGATATTCACGCTCGAACGCCTCGCGAGCTTCGCGCAACGGCAAGGTCGCCAATGCCCCGGACAGAACGACGCGACCTGATTCATCGGCTTTTTCTTCTTCGTTTGGCAGCTCACGCGCTTCGATCGGGCCCGTACCGTCACCCAGAATGAGCACCCGTTCGATCAGGTTCTTAAGCTGACGCACATTGCCCGGCCAGGTCATGGTCTGCAGCAACGCGACAGCTTCGTCTGAAATCTCGCGCACCGGCAGGCCCTGGGATTCATTGCACATTTCAATAAAAAACTCGGCAAGAACCGGAATATCCTCGCGCCGATCTTCTAGCGAAGGCACCGAAATAGGCACAACATTCAGACGATGGTAAAGTTCTTCCCGAAAACGATCAGCGGCGATTTCTGCATCAAGGTCACGATTGGTCGAAGAGATCACCCGCAGGTCGACCCGAACCTTGTCGGTACCTCCAACCCGTTGAAACTGTTGATCAACCAGAACCCGCAGGATTTTTGACTGGGTTCCCATGGGCATATCTGCCACTTCATCAAAGTAGACGACGCCACCATGGGCCTCTTCCAACAGGCCTGCCTCAACCCCGCGTTCGGTAGTTTCACGGCCGAACAGAACCTCTTCAACGCGCTCCGGCTCGATCCCGGCACAGTTCACGGTCACGAAGGGCGCATTTGCCCGGTTCGATTCTGCATGGATATAGCGCGCGGCGATTTCCTTTCCTGAACCGGCAGGTCCTGTCAGCATCACACGCCCGTTGGACTTGGTAACCTTGTCCAGTTGGCTCTGCATTGCCCGGAACGAGGCCGATTTGCCGATCATATCCGAGCTTGTGACCTCTTTCCGCTTTAGCGAGGCGTTTTCGCGGCGCAGGCGCGAGGTTTCCATCGCGCGGCGGATCACAACCATCAGCTGGTCGATGTTAAAGGGCTTTTCGATAAAGTCATACGCCCCCTGCTTGATCGCAGCGACAGCGATTTCGATATTCCCGTGGCCCGAAATGATCACCACCGGAATGTCTGGGTTGTCGCGCTTTACAGTCTTCAGAATATCAATCCCGTCCATCCGGCTGTCTTTCAGCCAGATATCCAGGATCAAAAGCCCCGGGGGTTCGGAATTGATGGCTGCCATACACTCGTCCGAGTTGCCAGCCAGCCGGGTGGAATAGCCTTCGTCCTCGAGAATATCGGACACAAGCTCGCGAATATCACGCTCGTCATCTACAATCAGAATGTCGCTCATCTTTGGCCTGCTTTCAGTTTGTTTGTATCAATTGCCTGCTTTTTCGGCGCTGAATTTGAGGAAATATTGCTCACGGGCAAACGGATCACGGCCATTGCGCCAAAATGGTCCTGTCCGTCAAATACGGGGGCGTCCTCAAGTGTCAGCACCCCGCCATGTTCTTCGATAATCTTTTTGACGATCGGCAGCCCCAGCCCAGTGCCCTCGTCGCGTGTGGTCACGTAAGGCTCAAACAGCCGCGCACGATCTTCCGGCAAGCCGATACCGTTGTCGGCAATGGTAATTACTGTGCCCGCATCGTCACCGATCACAGTAACCTTGATCTGAGGCTTGAGGTTCTCAGGCGCCCCTTTTTGTTTCAGCGTTTCAATCGCTTCGCCTGCATTCTTGATCAGGTTGGTAAGCGCCTGATTCAGCATTGTTGCGTCTACATCACCTGAAATCGGCTGATCTGGAAGCATCGCTTCGATTTCGACATCCGGCTGACCGGCTTGCTGCAAAAGAACAGCCTCGCGCACCAACCCCACCAGATTCTCTTCGTGCCGATCCGGTTCCGGCATGCGCGCAAACTTTGAAAATTCATCCACGATCCGCCGCAGGTCATTCGTCTGGCGAACGATCACATCAGTCATGGATACAAGGATATCGCAATCATCCTCATCCAGTTTGGACGAAAACTTTCGTTTGATCCGCTCGGCGCTCAGTTGGATCGGGGTCAAGGGGTTCTTGATCTCATGTGCGATGCGGCGCGCCACATCACCCCAGGCTGCCATTCGCTGTGCACTGACCAGATCGGTCACGTCGTCAAAGGCAACCACATATCCTTCAAGCCCGCCATCTTCGCCGCGGCGGATCGCCATGCGGACCAAAAGGTTTTCCAAATGGCCTTTTCGCGTGACTTTGATTTCACCCTGCACAGCCTCTTGCCCGCTGTCCTTGAGACTTTCGAACAAAGGCATGAATTCGGGCACCGCAATTCCAATGGCAAGATGTTCCTCTCCACGGGACCAATCCAACAGGCGTTCGGCGGATCGATTCACAAACGTCACGCAACCATCGGGGTCGACACCAACAACACCAGATGTGACCGAGGTCAAAACCGAATCGAACAGCCGACGCCGGCGTTCGATCTGCCGTGTGTTCTCCAAAAGGGTATCGCGCTGCCCTTTCAACTGTCGGGTCATCTGATTGAAATAACGGCCCAGCATCGCAATTTCGTCATCGGTGGCTTCTTCGATAACCTGAACGCCCAGATCGCCTGCCCCGACACGCTGCGCAGCGGTGGTCAGGCGTCCAACCGGGCGCGAGAGACGCTCGGCGAACCACATTCCCAGCGACACTGCAGCCAGGATCAGGATCACGGCAAAACCCAGATAAAGCAGGCCGAATTCAAACAATACCCGTCCGCGTTCACTTTCAAGCTGTTGATAGAACTGGACTGTTTCCTTGGTATCGTCCAGCAGCGTCAGCAACTGCCCGTCCACTTCCCGGCTGACATAGAGATACCGATCAAGATAAGCCTTCAAAGGCACAAGCGCCCGAAATTCACTGTTTTGCCAATCGGCAATGATCAGCAATTCATTCTCAGTCGCCTGGGCCATCTGTTCGGAGGTCGGCTTTTCGAAGTTGAAAAGATAAGAGCGATCCCCCCGGGATCGGATTTCGCCATTTCCATCAATGACATAGGCCTCACGCAGACCGCGCTGGATTTGCGCCTGCCCTTGCGCCAGAACCTCTCGCAGTTCAGCATCGGAAATATAGAAATCGCGCGTCCGGGCATTGTCCAGAAAAAGCGCCAATACGACGGCGTCTTGCGTCAGGCCCTCTCGGTGTTCCTGTTCATAAGCTTCCGCAGCAGTAAGTGAGGATCCGACAACCTGCCTTACGCGGTCGGAAAACCAGCCCTCAAGACCAATATTCACCGTCAGACCGGCAAAGATTGCAACCGTGACAGTCGGCACCAGAGCCAACAGCGTGAAAGCTCCGATCAGTCGCAGGTGCAAACGGGACCCCGCGGATTTGGCCCGGCGCGCTGCAATCAGGTTGCCTACCTGACCCAGAACCAGCGCCGCAACCACGAGAACATAGACCAGATCCGCAAGCAGGATCAGGCGCAATGAGGGCGCGGTTGCCCCCAGATCGAATGGACCAATGACCAGATAAGTGGTCAAAGCCAGCACCGGGCCCAGCAAAACCAGACCCAAAGTTCCAAAATTGCGCAGCCTTCGGGATTTTCGCCACCGATTGACTGATAAAATCAGCCCGCTCTGTGCTCGGGTTGCCACCGTCTGCCCTCATCCTGATGTGCCGCTTGCGCGACTTACCGCCATATGTCGTGGTCGTTGCCCGGTCGAAACCCGGATGCCACGCTTTGTGTGGCGATATTACATCAGTTTGCGCCGCCGTGTCACCTGAATATCGAGCTCTGTTATCTTTTTGCGCAGCGTATTCCGGTTAATCCCTAGAAGATCAGCACATTTTGCCTGATTTCCCCCGGTCGCATCCAGGGCCAGTTCAATCAAAGGCGCCTCAACCTCACGCAAAATACGCTGATATAGACCCGGAGGTGGCAACATATTTCCATGTAGATCGAAATAGCGGCGCAGGTGGCGTTCGACCGAAGCCGAGAGCTTTTCGCGTTCTCCATTGCCCAGCACCGGCTCGGCTTCGGGTTGGCTGCCCAGCACCGACTCGACCTCGGTTTTGGAGATTTCATCGGCGCGGCTGGTCAAGCTCAAACGACGGACCGCATTTTCAAGCTGCCGTACATTTCCGGGCCAGGAATAGCGCCGTACCAGCTCGACCGCATCCGGACTGAACCAGCGTTTCGCGCCATGTTCGCGTTCTTCACGCGCCAGGAAATGATCCGCAAGCAAGGTGATATCATCGACCCTTTCGCGAAGGGCCGGAACATGCACTGTCGCACCGCAAAGGCGATAATACAGGTCTTGCCGGACGCGCCCGTTCTCCATGGCTTCGGTCAGGTCCGATTGGCTCGTAGCCATGAACCGAGGAACATGATCGCCTGGAGTGTCCATCATCCGAACGAGACGCGCCTGCAATTCGTCATCAATATCCGCGATCTCGTCGATAAGCAGCGTACCGCCCCGCACCCGTGCCATGACGCGCGCCGGGCCTTCAAGATCCCGCAGGTCGGCGGCAGTGGCCGTTACAAATGGCAGCGTCCTGCGATCGGAAAAATCATGTATCGCTTTGGCGATCAACGACTTGCCCGTTCCACTCTCGCCCGAAATCATGACCGACAGATCGGTATTCATCACCCGCGCCACCAAGCGATACAGCGCCTGCATCACTGGTGTCCGCCCCACCAGAGGCAGCTCTTCCGGACGCTCTTGGGACGTGCTACCGGCATCTGACGGCGTGCGCTGTTTCTGTTCCAGCGCGCGCGCGGTACGCTTCATCAAATCCGGCAGGTCGAAGGGTTTCGGCAGATAGTCATAAGCTTCCGCCTCGGCTGCCTGGATGGCCGTCATGATCGTGTTTTGCGCCGAAATCACGATGACCGGTAATCCCGGTCGGTCCTGTGCGATTTTTGGCAACATCTCGAGCCCATTGCCATCCGGCATAACTACATCGGATATGACCACGTCGCCTTTGCCCTCGGCCACCCAACGCATCAAAGTGGTCAACGACGAGGTTGCATGCACCTTACACCCAGCGCGTGTCAGGGCCTGTGTCAGAACGGTCCGAATTGTGCGGTCGTCATCTGCAACCAGTACTGTTCCATCCATCAGGTGCTTTCCTTATTCTTGCTCTTTCCGGCGATTTATTGACTATTTCGCGTCACGCGGCGCGCGCCTCAGAGAGATGCGAAATTCCGTTCGTCCCGGAACCGACTCAGCCGAAATCCAGCCGTCGTGGTCCGAAATGATCTTGCTGACCAGCGCCAGCCCCAGGCCGGTGCCGTTTTCCTTGCCCGACACAAACGGGTCGAATATCTCGCCCCGAATCTTCTCCGGCAGACCGGGGCCGTCATCGGTCACTTCGATTTGCAGTGGCAGAGAATGACCTGACCCGTCGCTGCGCCGCAGGCGGAAAGAATGTTCAAAATACGTCCTTAACCGAATGGTTCCCCCTTTAGGATCAGCGGCTTCCGAGGCATTCTTTAACAAATTCAAGATGACCTGCAGAAACTGATCCGGGTCGCCATAAGCAAGTGGCAACGACGGGTCGTAATCTTCGATGATCGTCATATGGGCACCGAAACCCAACAGGGCCGACCGCCGTGCCCGATCCAGCACGTCATGTATGTTGACCGGTTTGAAATCGGGCTCAGAGAGATTTCCGAATTGTTCAACCTGCTCCAACAGTTTTACGATACGGCGACTCTCTTCGACAATAAGATCTGTTAATTCAAGGTCTTGCTGCGAGATATTCATGCTGAGAAGCTGCGCCGCGCCAGTAATTCCTGCCAGAGGGTTCTTAATTTCATGCGCAAGCATCTCGGCCATGCCTATCGCCGATTGCGCAGCAGATTTCACCGTGTTTCCACGGGTCATACGCCCAGCAAGTTCACGCGGCGTGATGATCATGATCATTGACCCCGTGTGTCCTACAAGCGGCGCGATCTGAAGCGCACATTGCAACGGCGCGCGGTTGCCTGACCCTACATCCACATCGTTCACAAATAGTGGCGTACCTTGCTGACGCGCTCTCAGAAACGCTTCTTCTAATGGAGCGTCCACGGCAATCTGATCCCAGACGGGATGCCCGATCACGGATTTGCGCGAGGCGTTCAGGAACCCTTCACCGGCGGAGTTTATGTCTGCGATCCGGTCACCTGCATCTATGACAAAGGCAGGAACCGGTAGCGAGGTCCAGATGCTGTGATCCGAGGTCATGCCGCCACCTCTGCATCACTGCCAAGTGCAGCACTCAACAGGTGCATCACCTCGTCCGTGTTGCGCGAAGTCAGCACCGCCCGGCGCAACGGGGCCGGTGTTCCAGCCTCATCCATATACCAGCCGAGATGCTTGCGAGCGACGCGCAGGCCCAGATCCAAACCATAAAACCCCAGCATGGCCTGATAATGGGCACGAACCATGTCGATCAGATCACTACCAGCGGGAATGAATGGCGCCTCTGCCCCGTATAGCTCATGCCCCATCTGCGCCAGTAGCCACGGTTTACCCTGCGCCCCACGCCCAACCATGACCCCATCGGCGGCGGACTGATCCAGCGCTATGCGTGCAGCGCCAGAATCAACAATGTCACCATTCGCAATCACCGGAATCGAGACCGCTTCTTTGACCGCCCGGATTGCGCTCCAATCGGCATGCCCTTTGTAGAACTGGCAACGTGTGCGGCCATGGATCGTGACCATTCGTATCCCAGCATCCTGCGCCCGCCTTGCCACATCGGGCGCGTTCAGCAATTTGTCATCCCATCCCAACCGGGTTTTCAGCGTCACGGGCACGTCCACGGCGCTGACAACGGCGTCGATCAATGTCAGCGCGTGGTCAGGTGTCTTCAGTAGGGCCGAGCCCGAATATCCATTTGTCACCTTCTTGGCCGGGCAGCCCATATTGATATCAATCACGCGCGCACCCCGATCAGCGACCTGGCGGGCCGCCTCGGCCATCCAATACGCCTCGCGTCCGGCAAGCTGGACAGCAGTGTTTTCCACATCCGCAGACAGCTCGGCCCGTTCGCGCACACCGGGTTTGGCCTGCACCATTTCCTGGCTGGCCACCATCTCACTGACGACCATCCCGGCCCCAAAGCGCATCACCAGATCGCGAAACGGACGATCAGTGATTCCGGCCATGGGCGCCAGTAGTACGGGCGGGTTCAAATCTTTGTCGGCAAGTCGCAGAGTCAACGTGCTTAATCCTTGAGCAGTTGCAGCTTTGATATCGAATTGAGTGCATATGAACAACAAAACCGCCATGAACAAGCATGCAAAATCATCGTTTGCCTATTTTTTAAGCAGATGAAACCGAGTGATTGCCTCTGCTTTCACCGCACCCTAAACATTGCCCTTAACTCGTCGGAGAGCACGACACATGACGACCGCAGCTATCATTGTCGCCGCAGGACGCGGTCAACGCGCCGGAGGCGGCACGCCAAAACAGTGGCGCCATCTGGCAGGTCGTCGGGTGGCCGACTGGACCATCGACCGATTCCGCGGGCAAGTCGATCACATCGTCCTTGTGCTGTCGAAGGAGGATGCCCCCGCCTGGGAAGAATTTGAAAGCGCCGATCTGATCCTCGCGGAAGGCGAGTCAGACAGAGCAGGATCGGTGCGCAGCGGGTTGTCGGCGTTGAACGGCATGAATGTGACCCGCGTCTTGATCCACGATGTCGCACGTCCTTGTGTCAGCACCGAGATCATTGATGCCGTTCTGGCCGCTCTGGACAATTTCCCCGGTGCCGCACCTGGCCTTGCGGTGACGGACGCCTTGTGGACAGCAAGCGACACTATGGTCACTGGCACGCAGGATCGATCCGGGTTGCATGCAGCGCAAACCCCGCAGGGCTTTCACTATGACGCAATCGTCGCTGCCCACACCGCGCATCCCGGAGGTTCAGCGGATGACGTGGAAGTCGCGCGCGCCGCCGGGCTGGACGTCTGCATCGTGCCGGGCGATACGGACAACCTGAAAATCACCCGACCCGAGGATTTTGCCAGGGCGGAACGCATATTGGGAACGGATATGGATGTAAGGCTGGGGAACGGCTACGACGTGCATCGTTTTGGTGACGGGGATCACGTATTCCTGTGCGGTATCAAAGTTCCGCATAACCGATCGCTTCAGGGGCATTCTGATGCGGATGTCGGTATGCACGCAGTCACCGATGCGATTTACGGAGCATTGGCACAAGGGGATATCGGACAGCACTTTCCGCCCTCAGATCCCCAATGGAAAGGCGCGGCAAGCGAAATTTTCCTGCGCCATGCGGTCGAGTTGGCCGGGCAGATGGGATATCGTATCTCGAATGTCGACTGCACGCTGGTCTGCGAATACCCCAAGGTCGGGCCTCACGCCGCGGCCATGCGGGCAGAGATGGCGAAGATCATGGAATTGCGCCAGGATCAGATTTCGGTCAAGGCCACAACCTCCGAGCGTTTGGGCTTTACCGGGCGTGCTGAAGGAATTGCTTCTATTGCAACAGCTTGTTTGGTGAAATCATGACCGTTGCACAACTGATTGGCACTGTTTGTGGCGTCGGATATCTGCGACCCGCCCCCGGCACCTGGGGGTCTTTGGTAGCCCTGCCCTTGGTATGGGTTCTGCATACTCTGGGCGGCTTCCCCTTACTGGCGGTCGCGACAGTCGCGGTGTTTTTCGGCGGTCTGTGGGCCACGCGGGTGATGACCGCCGGGCAAGAAGACCACGACCCTTCCGAGATTGTGATTGACGAGGTCGCAGGTCAGTTCCTCGCACTTTGGGCGATATCCTATCCCAGTTGGGCGCACGGGATCGACATTACAGCGCTGTGGCCAGGTTGGGTAACTGGGTTTGTACTGTTCCGCCTGTTCGACATCCTGAAACCCGGCCCCGTGGGTTGGGCTGACCGGCGCGGCGATCCCATGGGCGTTATGCTGGACGATGTGATTGCCGGGGTATTCGCGGCCATAGGCATCATGTTGGCCGCCGGGTTCAGCCACGGAGTTCTGGGGTTGTGACCGTTTCCGACCTGCTAGAAAGCGCCAAAGCGAAAGGGGTGATGATCACCACCGCCGAAAGCTGCACTGGCGGGATGGTCGCTGCGGCTCTGACCGACATCCCCGGCAGCTCTGCGGTCGTTGAGCGCGGTTTTGTGACCTACACAAATACTGCCAAACAGCAAATGTTGGGTGTCCGCAAGGAATCATTGGATGCCCATGGCGCGGTTTCTGAACAGGTCGCGCGCGAAATGGCCGAGGGTGCCTTGCAGAATTCACAGGCGCAACTGGCAGTGTCGGTTACCGGCATTGCAGGCCCGGGCGGATCCGAGTTTAAACCCGAAGGCCGGGTATGTTTTGGTGTGGCCGGTGACGGCATCCCACCCATGACAGAAACCGTCGAATTCGGCGCATTGGGCCGCGATCGGGTGCGCCGCGCTGCGCGGGATCACGCGCTGGCACTGCTGTCAAAGGCACTTTTCAGCACTGCCCAATAATCGGGCATGCTCGACAATTTGACGCCCAATTAATCAACTCTTCAAAAAAGGCCCCTGAAATAGGCTGCTTTTTTGGGCTCTGCCTCTTTTTTCCCCAGTCGCAATCCGCTTCAAGCCCCGCCACGCATTCTGTAAAGGAGAGTGGCTGATGAATGGAGCCGATACCGCCTGGATCATAGTAGCAACTGCACTGGTCCTGTTCATGACACTTCCGGGCCTGGCCCTCTTCTATGGCGGCCTTGTACGCGCCCGCAACGTGCTGAGCGTGTTCATGCACTGCTTTAGCATCGCCTGCTTGATGAGCATTCTCTGGCTGGTCGCAGGATATTCCATCGCCTTTGGCCCCGGTGAAAGCGGGATTTGGGGCGGGTTGGACAAGGCCTTTCTGAATGGTGTTGATGCCGACAGCCTGGCCGGCACCCTGCCCGAAATTCTGTTCTTTGCCTTCCAGATGACCTTTGCCATTATCACCCCCGCCCTGATCGTCGGTGCTTATGTCGAACGGGTCGGCTTTGGCTTTGTTCTGACCTTCTCTGCCCTGTGGATGCTGCTGTGTTATGCGCCCGTGGTCCATTGGATATGGGGCGGCGGAATGCTGAGCGATGGCGGCATTTTTGGCGAGATTGGTGTGCGAGATTTCGCCGGTGGCATCGTGGTGCATGAAACGGCAGGTCTGGCCGCTTTGATCATTGCCGTTGCACTCGGCCCGCGCCTTCACCGCACAACGCCCCCGCATAATCCAGGCTATGTCATGATCGGCGCTGCGATGCTGTGGGTCGGCTGGTTCGGCTTCAACGGCGGCTCGCAACTGGCTGCAGATGGCGGTGCCGCGATGGCGATGACCGTGACGCATCTTTCGGCGGCCACTGCATCCCTGACCTGGGCCTTGTGGGAGAAAATTCGCTTTGGCAAAGCCTCGATGGTGGGTCTTGTGACCGGAACCATCGCCGGTCTCGCCTCGATTACCCCAGCATCGGGTTTCGTCGGCCCGGTTCAGGCGCTGATCATCGGCGGAGTCGCAGGTATCCTGTGTCAGGAAGCGGTCTATGTCATGCGCAACATTTTGAAAATCGACGACACGCTGGACGTGTTTGCGGTGCATGGCGTTGGCGGCATCTTTGGCACGATCATGATCGCCTTGTTCGGTCTGGGTACCTGGACCGCGCAGCTTGGCGGGTTGGCAATCGTGGGCGTCTTTACCGCTGTGGTGACCTTTGTGCTGATCAAGCTGGTCTCAGCCGTCACGCCGCTGCGTGTGGATGCCGAGACTGAGACCAATGGCCTTGACTTGTCGGTGCATGGCGAACGTGCCTACGACATGTCAAGCTAATCACCAAGCCATTATGAAAGCTTACAGCGGGCCCCATTCGGGCCCGCTTTTCTTTTGCCTGCCCTCTCGACTCTGACGGCAGCAGCAGGCTATCAGCCCCGAAGGTTTTTCAGCTCAGAGGTCCCGCCATGATCCCCAGTTCCTTTCCCGACAGCACCGAAATCGCCCGTCTGACCGCGCGGATGCTACTGGAAATCAAGGCCGTTCACTTCAATTCGCGCGAGCCATTCACATTGGCCAGCGGACTGCCCAGCCCGACCTATATCGACTGCCGAAAGCTGATCTCGTACCCGCGCATCCGGTCTACTCTGATGGATTTCCTGACCGTTACAGTGATGCGGGATGCGGGCTTTGAAGCGTTCGACAATATCGCTGGCGGCGAAACTGCGGGCATTCCCTTTGCCGCGATGGTCGCTGAACGCATGGCCCTGCCGATGACATATGTGCGTAAAAAGCCCAAAGGCTATGGCCGCAACGCCCGGATCGAAGGCGCGATGAACGAGGGCGAGCGTGTGTTGCTGGTTGAGGATCTGACCACCGATGGCGGATCCAAACTGTCCTTCGTTGATGCGATCCGCGAAACCGGCGCGACCTGCGGGCATACGGCGGTGATCTTCTATTATGGCATCTTTCCGGAAACCGAGAAAACTCTGGGCGATCATGGGGTGAAACTGCATTCGCTGTGCACCTGGTGGGATGTTTTGGCCGAGGCCAAAGCACAGAAAGCCTTTGATACGGAAACACTTGACGGTGTCGAAGCCTTCCTGAACGACCCGCGCGGCTGGCAAGAGGCCAATAAACCCTCCTAAACCTGTTGTGGATGGATTGGGGATAAGCGTCAAAGAATCGGCTGAGCATATACGATATCTGGTGACTTTTCCCCGCTTTCCTACATAATAGGCCAAGCACACCATAGCGTCCAAACTGTCTGGAAAGTTATCCCTAGGCCTTACCCCCAGTTAGCCACAGGTATTTCCAGATAGCTTGCAATGGCGTTTCGCGTATAGAACCTCGGGACGGGCAGCGGGGACAAAATGAACGAGATAAGCAGCATCGAGCAGGCAGCGGCACAGATCCAAAACGCCGATACCATGCCGCATTCTATTGAGGCTGAACAACAGCTTCTGGGTGCGATCCTGACCAATAATGATCTGTATGACCGGGTCGCCTCGATCATCGGGGCCGAGCATTTCTATGATCCGGTCCATGCGCGTATTTACGAGGTCGCCGCGACCCGTATCGCCAAGAACGCGCTGGCTTCGCCCGTCACGCTGAAATCTTTCATGGCCGAGGATGAAGGCCTGAAGGAACTGGGCGGTCCGGCCTATCTGGTCAAGCTGGCCGGGGCCTCGATCAGTGCCTTTGCGGTGCATGACTATGCCCAGATGATCTATGATCTTGCCATCCGGCGCGAGTTGATCCGGCTTGGCCGCGATATCTCGGACAAGGCGGCGCGGGTCGATGTGGCGAGCGAGCCCAAGGAACAGATTGTTGAGGCTGAACAGCAGTTGTATCAGCTGTCTGAACAAGGCCAGACCGAACAGGGGTTTCAATCCTTCCTCAAGGCGGTCACCGAGGCTGTCAACGTCACCAACGAGGCCTATCAGCGCGGTGGTGGAATGGCCGGGATTTCCACCGGTCTGACCGATTTGGACAAGCAGTTGGGTGGCTTGCACCCGTCCGACCTGATCATTCTGGCCGGGCGTCCGTCGATGGGGAAAACCTCATTGGCGACAAACGTGGCGTTCAACGTGGCCAAAGCGTACAAGCGCGGGCTGAAACCCGACGGCACCGAAGGCGCGATTGACGGCGGCGTTGTCGGGTTCTTCTCATTGGAAATGAGCGCCGAGCAGTTGGCGGGTCGGGTTCTGGCCGAAGCCTCGGAAATCTCGAGCCACAAGATCCGCCAGGGTGACATGACCGAGGGTGAGTTTCGCCGCTTTGTTGATGCAGCCAAGGAGTTGGAAGCCTGCCCGCTGTTCATTGACGACACCCCGGCACTACCGATTTCACAGCTCGCCGCGCGTGCACGGCGGTTGAAGCGGACCCATGGATTGGACCTGCTGGTGATCGACTATCTGCAGCTGTGCCGCGGCATGGCCGAAAACCGCGTCAACGAAATCGCTGAGATTTCGATGGGTATGAAAGCCATTGCCAAGGAACTGAACATCCCGGTCATCGCATTGTCTCAGCTATCCCGGCAGGTTGAAAACCGAGACGACAAGCGCCCTCAACTGTCCGACCTGCGGGAATCAGGCTCGATCGAACAGGATGCCGACGTGGTGATGTTCGTGTTCCGCGAGGAATACTACAAAGAACGGGAAAAGCCCGGCGATCATGAGTTGGAGAAGATGGAAGAGTGGAAGCAGGCCATGGAACGCCTGCACGCCAAGGCCGAAGTTATCGTTGGCAAACAGCGCCACGGCCCCATCGGTACGGTCGAGCTGTCCTTCGAAGCACAGTTCACCCGCTTCGGGAACCTCGTCAAACCCTGGCAGCAGGACGGTCAGATCGAAGGCTACTGACCGTCACCAAAGGTCGGGTCGGTCAAACGCGCTGACACAGCGTGACGGCCCCACTATCGGATCAGCCTGTGAACCAGACAGAGATTGCCCTAGCCATCCGATCGGCTGGCTAAGCGGCATTGGCGGCTGCGCGAATGCCTCAGAAATGGGCAGGAAACCGGTTTTGCCGTAATATGACGGATCTCCGTAGGTTATTGCAAAGTCGACGCCTTGGGCCCGCAGTTGGTCCAGACCAAAGGTGATCAGCTTCTGCCCGATCCCACCCTGCTGCCGATCCGTCCGCACGGCCACGGGCGACATCAGAAACACCCGTCGCGGATCCTGATCAAAGGTCAGGCGCGAGAACATGATACATCCAAGAAGATCGCCCCCATCAGTCGCAACACATCCCTGCAGATCCTGATCGGGCTCGGTTTTCAGCAATTCCCTGATCAAAGATTGAATGGCCCGTCCTTCCTCGGCCCCCTCTGAAGCAGAGAACACATCATAAAAGAAATCAGGCAACCTACTGCTCTGGTTTTTGTACCCAAACGAGAGTTCAATCATGTTTTCATCCCAACAGGCCCCCTTGGGTATTAGTGAACGATCACCTTGACCCGATCATGGTTGACCACGATGTGCGCACAATAGTGATTTGGCGCCCTCAGATGTTCAATACGCAGATTTACGCTGTTTCAACCCGCTTCCCGGGCTCAAGGTGCCGTTATGCGCAACGTACAGGTCAATTATCGCTGCGACCCCCCTTGACCTGACGCGATCCAATGTCATGAACAGACGCATGAGTACTGCACGCTTAACGATCAATCTTTATACACTGGCCAGCAACTGGCAGGCGCTTGATGCAAAGACGTCCTGTGAAACGGGTGCCGTGGTCAAGGCCGACGCCTATGGCCTGGGCGCTGGTCCTGTCTCTGCCGCACTTGCTGAAGAAGGTGTCAGAAATTTCTTTGTCGCGGCTGCCGAAGAAGGTGCCGCCGTGCGCGAGGCTGTCGGACCCGACGCAACGATAAGTGTTTTTTCCGGGCATATGGAAGGCGACAGCGACCAACTGCTCCAACACAATTTGACGCCATTGCTGAATTCGCCCGAACAGTTCCGCCGCCATCGTCAGGCCTTGCCTGAACACGCCTTTGGAATCCAGTTGGATACCGGCATGAATCGCTTGGGGATTGAGCCTGCGGACTGGGCCGCGTTGCGCACAGAGATCGAGCCGCTTAATCCGTCGCTGGTGATGTCGCATCTCGCCTGTGCGGATGAACCTGACAACCCGATGAATCGCCACCAACTGCGGGTGTTCCACGAATTGACTGATGGAAGTGCGGCCCCCAGATCGCTTGCGGCCACCGGCGGTATCCTTCTGGGCAGCGATTATCACTTCGACCTTTGCCGTCCCGGTATCGGGATGTATGGCGGACAACCCTTTGCCGATGCGAAACCCGTCGTCACCGTCGACCTTCCGGTCATTCAGGTGCGCGAGGTCGAGCCCGGCGAAAGCGTGGGATACGGCAATAGCTGGGTCGCGCGGCGCAAATCCCGTATCGCCACGGTTGCGGCCGGGTATGCAGACGGGCTTCACCGCGCTATCGGAGGCGGCATTGATGCCTTTGTGGCGGACAGGCCCTGCCCTGTCGTTGGCCGGATCTCAATGGATCTGATCACCATCGACGTAACGGATCTGCCCGAGGATCCGGAACGCCTGCGTATTCTCAACGGTCACCAGACAGTAGATGATCTGGCCGAGGCCGCCGGCACCATCGGGTATGAAATTCTGACATCTCTAGGCGCGCGCTACTCTCGGGGCTATATCGAATGAACCCTCTTTCAATGCTGGGCGGGTTGGGACGTACAGCCCTGTCTTTGCTTGCAAATTTCGGCAAGGTCGCTCTGTTCTTTGTAGACGCGATTTCACATATTTTCCGCCCCCCCTATTATCCGCGCGAATTTGCGGTCGCTCTGATGAATATCGGTTGGATGTCCCTGCCGGTGGTTGGCCTGACGGCGATATTTACCGGCGGTGCATTGGCGCTTCAGATCTATGCGGGTGGTGCGCGTTTCAATGCCGAAGCTGTGGTGCCACAAATCGTAGCGATTGGCATGGTGCGCGAGCTTGGGCCTGTTCTGGGTGGTCTGATGATTGCAGCGCGGGTCACATCGTCCATCGCTGCGGAAATTGCGACCATGAAAGTGACCGAGCAGATCGACGCGCTGGTAACTTTGTCCACCCATCCGATGAAATACCTCACCGCGCCGCGGGTGCTGGCCGCCGTCATCACAGTGCCGATTCTGGTTGCGGTTGGCGATGTGATCGGCATTGCGGGCGGATATATCGTGGCGACCCAAAGCCTGGGCTTCAACGCAGCGGCCTACCTGCAAAACACCATGAATTTCCTCGAATTTCATGACATCGTCTCTTCGCTTACCAAGGGCGCGGCCTTTGGCCTGATCACGGCGACCATGGGCTGTTACTACGGCATGAATTCGGGCCGGGGCGCGCAGGGCGTAGGCGCTGCGACCAAATCTTCGGTCGAGGCTGCCGCAATCATGATTCTGGCTGCAAACTTCGTTCTCACAGGGGTGTTCTTCTCGATATGATCCGGATGGAGAATGTACATAAAGCCTTTGGGTCCAATCAGGTCCTCAAAGGCGTCAATATCGAGATCCCCAAGGGCACCTCGATGGTCATCATCGGCGGGTCGGGCACCGGCAAATCTGTGGCGCTGAAATGCGTTCTTGGCCTGATCAAACCTGACAGCGGCACGATCTATGTGGACGGCAAAGATGCCACCAAAGGCGACCGCGATGCCTTTTTGGCCCGGTTTGGAATGCTGTTTCAGGGCGGAGCGCTGTTCGACTCGCTGCCCGTCTGGCAAAACGTCGCCTTCCGCCTGCTGCGCGGCTCGCTCAAACGTCCCGTGGACGAGGCGCGCGAGATCGCCGTCGAGAAACTGCGCCGCGTGGGTCTGAAAGCCGATGTGGCCGATCGTTTCCCGGCCGAGCTGTCGGGCGGCATGCAAAAACGCGTGGGTCTGGCCCGTGCCATCGCCGCCGAGCCCGAGATAATTTTCTTCGACGAGCCCACCACCGGCCTTGATCCCATCATGTCCGGCGTCATCAACGACCTGATCCGCGAGATCGTGACCGAAATGGGCGCCACCGCGATGACCATCACCCACGACATGAGCTCGGTCCGCGCGATTGCCGACAACGTTGCCATGTTGCACGGAGGCGTTATCCAATGGACCGGCCCCGTCGGGCAGATGGACGCCTCGGGCGATCCCTATGTGGAACAGTTCATCAGCGGGAGTGCTGAAGGGCCGATTGAGGCGGTTCGGTAGTGGAGGCACTCTCCTTCATCCTCTACCCACTGCCATTTACATACCTAATATCTGTAATGGCAGCTTGGTTCCTCGTTCATACTATAGGTGAAAAATCCGGTATACCACGCGCGATAAAAGCTGAAGTGATCTTCTATCCAATCTTTCTCTCAGTGCTGAAAGGCTTCGTGCCCGGGATTCTTCTGTCCATTGTTTTGTCTGAGGTATTTGGTGTTGTTGGCCCATTAGTGCTGGTACCAACAGAGGTTGGCTATGTGGTGTCAGGGTTGCTTTTGCACAGAAAACTTCACCAGTCTGTATCCGATAAATTGGCTGCCCACTGCATTGTTGGCGCCATCGCCCTCATTTACATAGTAGGTTGGGTAGCGATTGCTGGCAGTTTGAAGGCTTAGAGATTTGAATATGACCCTCCGCCTCGCCACCCTCTCGCTCCTGATCCTCTACCCCATCGCGTGGTTCGCCCCGCTGATGCGTGCAGGGTTCCTGCCCATCTTCGGCCTTTCCGAAATCAGCGTCATCACCGGGCTCCAGTCCCTTTGGAAGTCCGATATCTTCCTCGCGCTGATCGTCACCGTCTTCGCCCTTTTTGCACCCTATCTGAAAACCATCGGCACCGCCCTGATCCAATGGGACCTGCTGAATGCGCGCGTTCAGCCGGCGCTGAATATTCTCGGTAAGCTGGCGATGGCCGACATTTTCCTGATCGCGCTCTATATCACTCTGGCCAAAGGCATCTCTTACGCGACCATCGAAACCGCATGGGGGCTTTACCTGTTTACGGCCTGTATTCTGGCCTCAATCGCCCTAGGTATTATTACCGAGATGACATCCAGATCACGAAATCATCAGACCTAATTGATTGAAAACACTTATCTGAGTATCATCTTAATATTTCGAGCAGCCAGTTTCTTGTAGTGATCGGTCCGTAGCGGATCAAAAATTATGTTCAACCTTTGTCCGCTTCGGCCCGATATGTATCGGTTTGAGAAGGAGATCGTCGAACATGACCGCACTCCACACGTTAACATTACAGTTTCAAAACGCATTTTTACGACTGACATTTTTTCTGATTTGTTCCGCGGCTTTTCTGGCCGTCGCAACCACTATGCTATCCGCCCTGGGCGTGCTGCCATGGCTTTCCATGCAAGCCGGACTGGCAGGCGGTACCATCATCGACGCCGGGATCTATGTTCAGATTGGCCTGACCGCTCTGATCCTGATGCTGGCCTTCTACCTTCCTGCGAATGCCCGAATGATGGCCCTGGAAAACGCGCACCGTAAATTTGCGCTGAACATGCACGACATCGCCCATGCCTATCAGCTGGCCCATGCGCAGGACCGCAGCGGGGCATTTATCCTGTCGTCCGAATTTGATGCGGTCAAAGAGCGGATGGCCTTCCTGCGCCAACATCCCAACCTGCAATCGCTCGAACCAGAGATTCTGGAGCTGGCCGCGCAAATGAGCCAGATCAGCCAAGAACTGGCCGAAACTTACGGGGATACCCGCATCGCCCGTGCCCGCACATTCCTGCAGCAACGCCAGGAAGAGATCGAACTGTTTCAGCAACGGCTGGAAGAGGCACAAACCATTCAGCACGAGTTGCGCCAGTGGACCCATGATGTTGAAATCGAGGAATCCATCGCTCGTTCTCAGCTAACCCGCCTGCGCGACGAACTTTTCGAACTGTTGCCGGAACTGTCAGCGCAACTGCAGCAGCCCAAGGACGGTGCATCGAAACCGTCGAGCGTCATAGCCATGTCGCCACCTCGCGCCGCCGAATAGGCGCGACGGCGCCCGCTTTGGACAATGGCCCAAACGGGCCTGAGGATATGGCGCATACCGGCGGAGATGAAGGCCCACGAGGGCTTGAAGAACCGCCATTCCTCGGGCACCAAGGGCGCCATGGCAAAGACAACTTTTTCATGCTCGGCCTGCGGTGCCACTCATTCACGGTGGTCCGGGCGCTGCGACGGCTGCGGTGAATGGAATTCCATCTCGCAAGACGTCCCCCTTTCGGCTGGCCCAGCCAAAAAATCCCTCGGTGGTAAGCGCGGCCAGTCTATCACACTCACGGACCTGTCGACCGAGGAAACGCCCCCTCCCCGCACGCTCTGCGGGGTCGAGGAGTTGGATCGCGTGTTGGGAGGCGGACTCGTCCCCGCCTCGGCCTTGCTGGTAGGTGGGGATCCGGGCATCGGCAAATCCACCCTTTTGCTGCAGGCCGCGGCCCGGTTCTCGCGTGCAGGTGTGAAAACCATTTACGTCTCGGGCGAGGAAGCCAGCGCGCAGGTTAGGATGCGCGCGCGCAGGTTAGGGCTTGAAGATGCGCCCGTGCAACTGGCCGCCGAAACCAACCTGCGTAACATCCTCACCACGTTGGAAGCCGAGAAACCCGGTCTCGCAATCATCGACTCAATTCAAACCATGTGGGCCGACAACGTCGACAGCGCACCGGGTTCAGTGTCACAAGTCCGCGCCGCAGCACATGAATTGACCACGTTTGCGAAACGACACGGAGTTTCAATCATCATGGTTGGCCATGTCACCAAAGATGGCCAGATCGCTGGCCCCCGCGTGGTTGAACACATGGTTGATACCGTTCTTTATTTCGAAGGCGAACGCGGGCATCAGTTCCGCATTCTGCGCGCGGTCAAGAACCGGTTTGGTCCAGCCGATGAGATTGGCGTGTTCGAGATGACAGGCAAGGGTCTGGCACAAGTCACAAACCCGTCGGCCCTATTTCTATCTGAACGCGGCAAGCCCAGCCCCGGATCGGCCGTATTTGCTGGTATCGAAGGGACACGGCCGGTTCTGGTCGAGCTTCAGGCGCTGGTTGCCCCATCCCCCCACTCTCAGCCTCGCCGAACCGTCGTCGGCTGGGACAGCGGACGGCTGGCAATGATCCTTGCCGTGCTCGAAGCCCGTTGCGGCATCCCCTTTGCCGGGCTTGATGTCTATCTCAACGTCGCAGGCGGGCTTAAAATCACCGAGCCAGCCGCGGACCTTGCCGTTGCTGCCGCGCTACTCAGCGCGCGCGAGGACACAGCCCTGCCAACGGACACCGTCGTTTTCGGAGAAATCTCGTTGTCCGGGGCACTTAGACCGGCCCCTCAGACAGAAAACAGGTTGAAAGAAGCCCAAAAACTTGGTTTCACATCCGCCATAGCTCCGGCAGGCGGGAAAACCGGTACTGTGGCAGGTCTGACACTCACCCGGCCCTCTGATTTGGTAGGGTTTGTTGGCGAAACCTTCGGAGCAGGTTAAGGTAACGCCTTGAGGGGCAGAAAAAATTACGGGCGAGGGCCATGGAAGGTTTTACAATAATTGACGGGGTAGTTGCCCTGATCATCGTTATATCGGGTCTGCTGGCCTATTCCCGTGGCCTGTTGCGGGAAATTCTCGCGATCGCGGGATGGGTTGCGGCGGCAGTTTTGGCATTCATTTTCGCACCACAGGCCGTTCCACTGGTCAAAGAAATCCCCGTTGTCGGAGATTTCCTGCGCGACAGTTGTGAATTGTCGGTTATCACCGGGTTCGCTGGCGTGTTTGCCATTGCCCTGATCGTGGTTAGTATATTTACCCCACTGTTCTCATCGCTTGTGCAACGGTCTGCGCTGGGCGGCTTGGATCAGGCACTTGGGTTTTTCTTTGGAATCGCGCGCGGCATCCTTTTGGTGGCGATTGCCTTCTTCGTCTATGACACAGTCATGACGGGCCAATCCTACACAATCGTCGACGAAAGCCGGTCAGCCAAAGTGTTCGAACAATTCAGCGACAAAATCGAAGAGCAAAACCCCGAAGCCGCGCTGGGGTGGGTAACATCCCAATATGAAGAACTGGTAGCCAGCTGTGGTGAAAGCGCCGATCCATCCGACGCACCTGCCGCCCCTGAAACACCTGCAGCGGAATAAAGCAAAAGCCCGGTCAAAGCCGGGCTTTTTCAATTCGACTTAGACAAACCCTTCTCCGGCGCAAACGGTGCATCTGATGTTTTTCAGCCCAAAGCACCCCTCGCAACGGGACATGACGGGCTTGCCAAAAATGTCCCGACTTTTGATCACTTCACCTGCGCCTCCGCAAATCTGACAGGGTGCGCGCCCCATTCCACGGCATCGGTGGCACCGGCGTTTTACCGGTTCTTGCTTTTTCTGACCTTGATTGTTTTGCCACATGTCTGAAATCCGCTTGGCTTGAAGAAACTATTGTTTCGGATTGTTTCCTCTATGACAGCACAAGCTGCGAAACCTGTCACCTTTTGTTCGGCCATTGTGGCAAATTCCACCTGCGTCAAATCGCAAATGTGATCCTTTGATGACACAGCCACCGTAAGGCTTTATGTGAAGTCCGAACTGACATGGAATCGGAGCTGCCGATCTTGCTGTATCTGTTTTCTTTCGCGCCTGCCGCTTACGACCAGGGCGCGTCTGCATCCCAAGATCTATGGGAAGTATCAGGCAAAGACACCGCCATGCTGATGTTCCGAACACCGCCACAACTTAAATCGTCATAGTAATTTGGAGCCCGTACATGTGTGGGATTTTGGGGATCGCAAGCAGAACACATGATGTGTTTGCGGAAATCTATGACGGGCTTCTGATGCTACAGCACCGGGGTCAGGATGCATCGGGTATCGTCACGTATACCGGAGAGTTCTTCCGCGAAAAGAAGGCCAACGGGCTGGTCAAGGACGTGTTTAACGCTCAGGACGCCGATACCCTGCTTGGAAAGGTCGGCATTGGCCATGTGCGCTATCCGACTGCCGGGTCGCTCAGCGCGGCCGAGGCGCAGCCGTTCTTCGTGAATGCCCCGTATGGCATCTACCTGGTTCATAACGGCAATATCACCAACACTGCCGCACAGCGTGAGAAGGTCACCGGAAAATACAGCCGCCACCTGCGCACAACGTCAGATTCGGAAATTCTGCTGAACGTTCTGGCGGACAAGGTTGCTGACGCAATCAAGGTCAATGGCAACGCCGAGCCCATTCGGAATATCTTTGCCGGTGTGAAGATGACGATGGAACGGGTACAGGGCGCCTATTCGGTAATCTGCCTGATTGCAGGTGTCGGAATGCTGGCCTTCCGCGACCCGCACGGAATTCGCCCGCTCTCGGTGGCCATCCGCGAAACCGAAAGCGGTGGCGACGACTTTGCGTTTGCCTCGGAAGATGTGGCCTTTGGCATCAACGGCTTCAACAAGATGCGCGACCTGCGCCCTGGCGAAGCGATTCTGATCGACCTGGACGGCAACATGCACGAATTCCAGGCGGTCGAAGGCAAGCTGACACCCTGTATCTTTGAATATGTCTATCTGGCGCGTCCGGATTCTCTGTTGGACGGCGTCTCTGTCTATAAAACGCAGATGCGTATGGGGCAGACGCTGGCCAAACAGATCCAGGAATCAGGGCTTGAGATTGATCGGATCATCCCGGTCCCAGACAGCGCCCGCCCGGTCGCGCTTGAGGCGGCCAAGATCACCGGCATTCCCTATCGCGAAGGTCTGGTAAAGAACCGCTATGTCGGACGAACGTTCATCATGCCCGGTCAGGCCGAACGTCAGAAATCCGTGCGCCGCAAACTGAATGCGGTTCCGCTGGAGTTTGACGGCCACAATGTTCTGTTGATCGATGATTCCATCGTCCGCGGGAACACGATCAAGAAGATTGTGCAAATGTGCCGCGAGGCTGGAGCCAAGAAGGTCTACATTGCCAGCGCCTCACCGCCGGTGAAATACCCCAATGTCTATGGCATCGACATGCCCACCAAACATGAGCTGATTGCCCATGGCAAAGAGGTCGAGGAAATCCGGCAAGAGCTCGGTGCAGACGCCCTGATCTATCAGCATCTGGACGATCTGATCTGGGCCGCCAAGGAAGGAAATCCAGAAATCGAAGCGTTCGACTGTTCGTGTTTTGACGGAAAATACATCACCGGAAGCGTCAGCAAAGACTATCTGGATACGCTCGAAAGCAGCTCACGCGTTAGTAAGAAACGTGAAGACATGCAGGTGCCCGGCGGATCCTGGAATGCGGCGAAGCTGGCTTCGGGATAAGTTTCCGGCGAATCGGTAGCTCTCTGCCCGGTCCAAGCCGGGCGGTTTCCGACCTGCATCGGTGTAAATTCGCTTAGTTTCCGCGCACAACTTTTTGGCGAAGGAAATGCAATCGCAATGGGTTCACCGATTGCCTTTTGAAAGTGACGGAACGGACAATTCACCAGACCTTTTGTTCCCTTGTTGCGTTTGATAGCCCGCCTCCAACCACTCATCAAAAGGGGTTGGGGCCGCGTGCCGCAACCGCACTCTATGTCAAACAAAACCGTCACAAGCGCGGCCACGCAACAGGGCGCGCTTAGCAAAAACTCTGTCACCCTGCTTGGGGTGTTTGGGCCAAAAGCCGATATGCGCGCGCTGATGCGGATGTCTTCTGGCCGGGTCAAAGAGGTCAAGCTGGGCAGCCGTGTGTCTTCAGGTACTATTGTGGCCATTGATGCCGAGGGCATCATGCTGCGACAAAGCGGTCAGACGACGCGCATAGCGATCCCAGGCAGCTAATCCTGTCTTGACGCGCTGCACGCTTGGGTTCAAACCGCAGTCATGACCGATCAGACTAAAATCGCCCTCATCACCGGGGCCTCACGCGGGCTGGGCGCTGCCCTGGCCGAGGCGCTGGCACCAGAGTACCACATCGTCGCTGTCGCCCGTACCACCGGCGGGTTGGAAGAACTGGACGACCGCATCAAAGCAAAGGGCGGTTCAGCCACCCTGGCTCCGATGGATATTGCCGACCCGAATGCGATGGCCACTCTGTGTCGTGGCATCCATGATCGCTGGGGCAAGGTGGACCTGTGGCTGCATACTGCGGTTCACACTTCGGCCCTGACGCCGACCCATTTCATTGACCCCAAGGAATGGACCAAAGCCATTAACACCAACGCAACCGCCACGTCGGTCCTGATCCCCTATGTTGCGCCTTTGCTGGGTGAGGCCGGCCATGCGGTGTTTTTCGATGATCCGAAGGCGGGTGAGAAATTCTATGGCATCTACGGTGCCACCAAGGCGGCGCAGATGGCTCTGGCCCGTAGCTGGGCGCTGGAAACTGAGCGCACCGGGCCGCGTGTGAGCATCGTGGAACCGGCTGCCATGCCAACTGCCGTGCGTGCCCGGTTTCATCCCGGTGAGGATCGGGAGGCATTGACCAGCACCGCAGATGAAGCGGCGCGCATTCTGGCTCTGTTATAGGAATGGCCCATTGGGCCATGCCTCCGGCGGAGGTATTTTTAGCCAGATGAAGCCGGCGGATTACGCGATGTGAACACCGTTTCTTCCGGCCAGATCGACGAAGAATTGCCATGCAACACGGCCCGAGCGCGCACCACGTGTGGCCTGCCATTCGATCGCTTCGGCGCGCAGGGAGTTTGCGTCGACCGAGACGCCGTAAGAAGCACAATAGCGGTCGATCATGGCAAGGTATTCGTCCTGATCGCAAGGATGGAAACCCAGCCATAGCCCGAACCGGTCCGACAGTGAGACCTTCTCTTCTACGGCCTCAGACGGGTTGATGGCGCTGGAACGTTCATTTTCGATCATATCCCGCGGCATCAGGTGGCGGCGGTTTGAGGTGGCGTAGAACACCACATTTTCCGGGCGACCTTCGATGCCACCGTCCAGCACTGCCTTGAGCGATTTGTAGTGCTGATCATCGTGGCTGAAGGACAGGTCATCACAATACAGGATGAACCGATGCGGCGCGGCGCGTAGATGGTTCAGCAGACGCGCGACCGAGCCCATATCCTCGCGCTGCAGCTCAACCAGTTTCAGATCGGGATGTTCGTTCTGCAAGGTGCCGTGGACCGCTTTGACAAGGCTGGATTTGCCCATACCGCGCGCACCCCAGAGCAGTGCATTGTTGGCCTTAAATCCAGCGGCAAAGCGGCGTGTATTGTCCAAAAGTGTATCGCGAGACCGGTTGATACCCACCAAGAGATCCAAATCGACCCGATTGACCTGCTTAACCGGTTCCAGGCGGTCGGGTTCGACATGCCAGACAAAAGCCGGAGCTGCGGCAAAATCGGGCGCGGCCAAAGGCGCCGGGGCCATGCGATCCAGCGCGTCGGCAATACGGTTCAGGGCTTGTGTATCCATTGGGGCCTCCGGTCGTGTTTGGAGGGTCTCAAACCATGTTCCGCCCGGCGCGACAAGAGCGGCGCATGAAAAAGGCGCGCCGGGCTGGGCGCGCCTGTTCATTGCTTGATCGCAGCTTTATTTGCCGTCTTCTTCGTGGATGATATCGGCATCAGCCTCTTCTTCGTCGTCATAGTATCCTTCTGCGCGCAGCTCGGCCTCGCGCTTTCTCTCAACTCGGGCGACAAGGAAGATCGACACCTCATAAAGACCATACACCACGACAAACAGGATGATCTGAGTGATCACGTCTGGCGGTGTCACAAGGGCAGCAAGCACCAGAATACCTACCATGGCGTATTTCCGGACACTGCCCAAACCTTCGGCGCTGACCAGACCGGCCTTGCCCATTAGGGTCAGCAGCACAGGCAGTTGGAAACACAGGCCAAAGGCAAGGATGAATTTCAGCGTGATATCCAGCGATTCATTCACCTTGCCGAAGAACGTGATCTTCACGCCCTCGGTGGTTTCGGGCACAACCACGATCTCTTCTGGAACATCTCCGGTAGTCGCCGACAACAGATTGGCGAAAATCGAACTGACATCCGCAAAGCCCAAAAAGAACTGCATGGCCAGCGGCGTTACCACGAATTGTGCAAATGATGCCCCAAGCAGGAACATGAACGGCGAGGCGACCAGGAATGGCAGGAAAGCGCCCTTCTCAGACCTGTACAGACCGGGCGCCACAAAGCGCCAGAGTTGATAGGAGATCACCGGGAAGGCCAGCGCAAACCCAAACACCATCGAAATTCGGAACAGCGTAAACAGATATTCCTGTGGCGAGGTATATTGCAAAGTCGGAGACGGATCGCCCAGATCGCGCAGCGTTGCCTCGATTGGTTGGACCAGGAATTGCAGGATCGGTTCCGCGACCGTAAAGGCCAGGACAATGCCTATTACAAAGGCAATGACCGCGCGGATCAGCCGGGTGCGCAGTTCCGCCAGATGCTCGATCAATGGGGCCGAGCTGTCTTCGATCTCGTCTGTGTCGGTCATGATTTGCCTTCGGTTTTCAGCGCGGCTTCGGCCTCTTCAGCCTTGGCCATCGCTTCGGCGGCTTCTTTCGCCTTACGCTCAGCCGCAGCACGTGCGGTCGAGGCCTGAATCTTCTTGGCCTGCTCGGCCCGTTCGGTGGCCAGCTTACCGGTCTCGCTATCGGGGTCGAACTTGGTGGGGTCGATACTTTTGGCCAGGTCCTGCGCGGCTTCTTTCACACCATCCATGGCGCTGCCTACAGGGTTAGTGGCCGCGTTGAGACCTTTTTTGATGTCATTTACACCGGCCTGATCCGCCGCCTCGTTCATGGCACTGCTGAATTCGCGCGCCATGCCACGGGCCTTGCCGACAAAACGACCGACATTACGGAACAAAACCGGCAGATCCTTTGGCCCCACAACGATCAGGGCAACGACGCCGATGACCAGAAGCTCGGTCCAGCCCAGATCAAACATACCAGATCAGACCTTGTCTTTGTCGGTCTCGGGCGTGACGTCCTTGGCCAGCTCGGATGCGTCCTGATCCAGTTCCTCTGCGCCTTCTTTGACGCCCTTCTTGAATGACGTAATGCCTTTGCCCACTTCGCCCATCAACGAGCTGATTTTGCCACGGCCGAATAGCACCAGAACCACAACTGCGATCAGCAGAATGCCGGGAAGGCCAATATTGTTGAGCATCTCTCTTCTCCTATAACGTCGGCGCCGTACGCCGGAAATGTGATCTGGGTCCGTGTCTACGCCCGCTGGCCCGCCTGCAAAAGTGAGTTGGTTCAAATCTGCGTTCAAATTTGATCCGATCCGATGTTTTTTACGGCCTCGGATTGATCAACTGACAGGTTTGTGTCAGTTGATAGGGGCTAGGTAGGCGGTATCGAAACCTGGTCAACGGAGATTCACATGACCCATGTTGCAGAAATCGTCACCTTCACCCTCGCCAACGGGACAACCCCGGAAGAGTTCGTAAAACTCAGCCAAGCGTCCGAAGCCTTTGTACGCGCAGCTCCGGGGTTTGCCCATCGTCAACTCAGTCAAGGCGAAGACGGGCGCTGGACTGACTACGTGATCTGGACCGATATGAAGGCCGCACAGGACGCAGCTGCGCAGTTCCCGCAGCAGGGTTTTGCGCCCGCACTGATCGCCGCGATCAACCCCGAAGGCATGCAGATGCGCCACGAGAACGTGCTATGGAACATGACCGCCTGATCGCGGTCAGAACGGCGTGTCATGCGCCGCACTGACCGCCTGTTCGACATCATCCAGATCCTGCGCGACGGCAAACTGCACCGTGCGCAGGACATTGCGGATCGGCTCGAGGTGTCGGTCCGCACGATCTATCGCGACATGGATACGTTGGCCGCCTCGGGCGTTCCGGTCGAAGGTGAGCGCGGCGTGGGTTATATGGTGCGTGAGCAGATCACCCTGCCGCCGCTGAATTTGACCCCGGCCGAACTGGAAGCGCTGAACCTTGGCATGGCAATCGTGGCCGAGGCCGCCGACCCCGACTTGAAAACCGCCGCCGAGTCTTTGGCTGAAAAGATCGACGCAGTGCTGCCGACACAGGTGATTGCCGAGGCTGACAGCTGGAAATTTGCGGTATACCCCTTTGCCGATGCCGCACGCGGGCTGGCGCATATGGCCCCGATCCGCGCCGCCATCAAATCACGACAAAAATTACGTCTGAGTTACCGCAGGATCGACGGCGTGCTGACCGAGCGCACCATTCGGCCATTGCATATGGAGTATTGGGGACGAGTCTGGACGCTGACTTCCTGGTGTGAACTCCGCGATGGTTTCCGGGTCTTCCGAATTGACCTGATCGAAACCGTCCTTCCCCTGCCCGAGATTTTTGCAGACGAGCCGGGAAAGCGTCTGAGCGATTACGACCCATACGCTTAACCCTGCCGTCATCGGGTTGGGATTATCCCTGCCAGCGGCATGGCCCTGACGGGGCCATTCTTATCATTTCAGATAGGGCTCTGGATCTACAGATTCGAAGCCTTTGCGCACTTCGAAATGGACATAGGCGTTGTCCCCGCTCCGTAGCGAGGCAATCTTCTGCCCTCGTCGCACGCGATCCCCTTTCTTGACCGTGATATCTGCCACATTGGCATAGACGGTCAGCAGATCACTGTTGTGTTTAACAACGATGATCGGAACCTGATCTGCATCAGCAGTGATCGCCGCAACAGTTCCCGCCTCTGCCGCCATTACAGGCGATCCTGCGGCCGCTGCGATGTCGATCCCCTCGTTCTTTCCCTTTTGATAGGTGCGGATAATCGTACCGTTCACAGGAAGCCCAAGCGCCGAATTGCTTTGGTTTGTTGGTGCCTCGGCGGTCACATCAGGCGCCGGAGTGGCCGGGGAAATGGTTTCGTCAGGCAAGGGCTGCGTAGCACTGGGCGGCGTCGGTGTCGGAGACCCCTGACCGGGCTGAGTCACATTCGTTGCAGGCACAGCAGCTTTGCGCGGTGCGGATTGGCTTTTCACCGGGATCAGAAGGAACTGGCCTTCGCGGACGGTAAAATCGGAATCCAATCCATTCCAGTCTGACAGCGCCTCAACGGGAACGTCATAGAGGCGTGAAATTGTAAATGCCGTTTCACCACGTTTCACCTTGTGGCGGATCGGTTCGGGACCGGTTGGTGCCGGTGCCGCCGCAGGTTTTGCGGGTTCAAGCGTTGATGTACGGACCGAGCCATTTGCGGGGACTTCGTCGATTGCAGTACCAGCTATCGTCGCAATATCGACAGAGCTTGCGGAACCGACCGTCTGGGGCAGTGCCACAACTTCGCCCTCGCGCAGGGTATCTGTAGGCATTAGACCATTGAAACGCGCCAGCTCTCCTTCAGGCAAGCCAACCCTTGCGGCCAAGTCTCTGACAGTGTCGCCGCGGCGAGCAATCGCCACTTGATAGGTCGGATATGTGATGACACCCCTGGCATCCGGTGCGGGCCGGTTGGTCGTCGCCGACTGTGCTGCTTCGGCGGTGGAAAAACCGCCTACCTGTCCGCGAAGATCATAGTCCAGCGGCCCTTCGCACCCAGCCAGGATTGCAAGGCTAGCCACTCCTAACGCACAGCGGCGCATTGCTGATTTGGAAACTGCTCTCATTTTATTGTCCTCGACACCTGCCCTTGTTCATCGGGGTTCCGGCGCATTTTGCAGAATATTCCTTTAAGCTCCATCCTTCCCAAGCCCTTCTAACAAGGGCACAAAACGGACAGGCAACAATTCGTCATAGTCCAAACCGGATTCGGTGCGTCGGACCCTGATCAACGTCTGGACCGTATCCGACTGCCCCACCGGCAAGACCATGATACCGCCGATTTTGAGCTGCGCCAAGAGCGGCCCGGGCGGGTCCTCGGCAGCTGCGGTCACGATGATACGATCAAACGGGGCTTGCTCGGGCAAACCAAACGAACCATCCGACAACATTGCCGTCACATTCGTCAGCCCCAAATCACGGAACAACTGGCCGGTTTCGCGCACAAGTCGCTTATGACGCTCGACCGTATATACCCGGCGTGCCAGTTTCGACAGGATCGCGGCCTGATAGCCCGATCCCGTCCCGATCTCGAGCACGGTATCACGCGGACGTACTTCCAGCGCCTGCGTCATCAGCCCAACGACAGACGGTTGGCTGATCGTCTGGCCGCACGTAATCGGCAGCGGCGTATCCTCATAGGCGCGTTCTGCAAACAGGCCTTTGACAAATCTGCCGCGATCTATCTGCTCCATTGCTGCCAGCACGCGTGCATCCGTCACCCCGCGCGAGCGCAGGGCAAACAGGAACTGCATGGTTGTTTCAGGGTCCAGTCCGCTCATTCGATCGACTTTAACGCTTCCAGCGCGTCATGCGCCGTCAGATCCGCACGCATTGGTGTGACCGAGATATAGCCTGCCAGATTGACGGCAGCATCCGTCCCAGGTGCAGTCGGGTTGTGTTGATACCCGCCCTTGATCCACAGAAACCGCCGCCCCGAAGGTGAGCTGTGCGGCTCGACCGAGAAATGTGTGTCACGCCGATAACCCTGAGGGGCAATCCGGGTGCCCAGTACTTCATTCGCAGGCACTGGGGGGAAATTGACGTTGTAAAACAAACGGTAATCGCCTTGTTCTGCCGGCGCCGCGCCCAGTATCTTACGTACCAGTTCAGCACCAAATCGGGTCGCGGACTCGAACGGGTCATCCAGACCCAGATTGCGCGGACCGAAATATTGCGACAGCGCAATCGCGGGGATGCCTTGTAAGGCGGCCTCCATCGCGCCGCCGACTGTGCCGGAATACAGCGTGTTCTCGGCTGAATTGTTCCCGCGGTTCACACCGGACAACACCAAATCAGGCGGCGCGTCCTTCATCACATCGTGCAAACCAGCCAAGACACAATCAGCTGGTGATCCTTCCGCAGCAAAACGGCGTTCTCCCAGCTTGGCAACCATCATCGGGTGCGTGTAGCTGATGCAATGCCCCACGCCGGATTGCTCGAAAGCGGGCGCAACGACCCAGACTTCACCGCCCGGTCCGGCCAGATCGGCAGCAATCGCCTCGAGTGCGATAAGTCCCGGCGCATTGATACCGTCATCATTGGTTAAAAGAATACGCATATGCCCCATCCACCGCAGCGTTTTTTCCTTGATAGACCCAGCCCCGCACTGCGGCAAGCAACCCGCAGGCGCAATCTGAGGCTTTCACGCACCACTTGCGCCTAAACTGCAGTTTTAGACCCTATTTGGGGAATACAAAGCACCGATCGCGGCGAATGGTCAGCCACATGACCCGCCCCGCTTGCGGGACAAACACGTTGGGAACGGTCGCTTTCAAGATTGAATCATCATAGTCCATACGGAATTCAATCAAGCTTTCGTTGCCCAGAAAACGCGCCCGTTCGACCACACCACGCGCGGCTACCCCGTCCGTCGGTGTCGGCAGTGGACCTTTGCCATTGCGATCAAAATCCAAACGGACGTGCTGAGGCCGAAATACAATCTCAACATTCGTTCCATCCGGCACACCCGGAGCAAGAAACTGACCAAATGGCGTATCGGCCAAAGCTCCGTTAACTTGCGCGCCTAACACATTTATATCGCTAAAGAATGCAACTGCAGCTTTGTCCGCAGGACGGGTGTAGACGTTGTAAGGCGCACCCTGCTGAACGATTCTGCCACGGCGCATCAGGGCGATCTCATCGGCCATACGCATTGCCTCTTCGGGTTCATGGGTAACCAACAGGACTGCGGCGTCCTCTTCCTTGAGGATCGCCAGAGTTTCATCCCGAATTCCATCGCGTAACCGGTTATCGAGCCCCGAAAACGGCTCATCCATCAACATGATCCGGGGGCGTGGGGCCAATGCGCGCGCCAGAGCCACCCGCTGTTGCTCACCGCCCGACAAGTGATGTGGAAAGCTGTCTGCGAAACGCATCAGGTCGACTTTGGCCAGCAACTCATCCACGCGTGCGCGTTTTTCATCTTTGCTACCCTTCAGGCCAAAGGCAACATTGTCAGCTACGCTAAGATGTGGGAACAGGGCAAAGTCCTGAAACATCAGGCCAATCTCGCGCCGCTCAGGCGGGACACGGAACACCGTATCGCAGATCAGCTTGCCATCGACATAGATCTGGCCTGTCTCTTGCATCTCGACACCGGCAATCATCCGCAGCGTCGTCGACTTGCCGCACCCTGACGGCCCCAACAGGCATGTCACCTGCCCCGCTTGCACGGTCAGCGAGACGTCATCAACCACCACCCGACCTTCGTACCGGGCGACCAGATTGCGAATTTCCAGACGCGGAGGAGTTGCGTTTACTGTCACCGATGAACCCCGTAGCCTTACCCGATCAAATCAATCGGGCTTGGGCGGGGATAGCAACCCCTCCCTTTGGGTGCAAGGGATCAGCAGCAGCCGCCCGTTTCGGCCTGCCCGGTCACCTCAAATGGGCTTTCACCACCGCAGCCTTCGAAGATGCCGAAATGGGTTGAGAAATCACCGATGAACTCAAAGTGCCGCGCAAACCGCGTGTCTTTGAGCATCATCCATGTGTTGCCGCACACCGGAAACACCTTATCCGTCGCGATTGCGTGGTGGTCATCCAGCTCAAATATGTGCGCCGCATTGGGCACAGTGCCCTTATAGATCACGGCCTGACCATAATCTTCGCAGGCGGGTTCCAACGCAGGTAACTTGAACAGACGATAGGTGGCTGACAGGAATTTGAGCGGTGCCACGCGGTCCTCAAGAACCGGGTTTTCGATGGTCAAGGGGCGGTGCGTGACTCGACGCGGGTCGCCGAAACCGGCTTTGCGAGACATCGACAGAAAGTCATTCCAGTACAGCGCACCGGACAGACACTCGCCATACAGAACCTCATCCTCGGCCATTGCCTGCGGTACGCGACGATCCGCATAAACGTCCGAGAAATACATCTCTCCGCCGTCCTTAAGCAGGCGGTGCGCACCGCACAGAACTGCCTCCTTATCGGTGGCCAGGTTGATCACGCAGTTCGAAACGATGATATCGAAAGACCCCGCCTTTAAGTCCAGTTCATCCAGCTTTTCGATGTAGCCGTGATGGAATTCCACGTTGCTTTGGGCATATCCAAAGGTTTCGGCGTGATAATCCTGATGCGCGCGGGCGATATCCAACTGCTCGGGCGTCATATCCACGCCGACCACGCGCCCTTTCTCGCCCACCATGGCAGACAGGGCGTATACATCCCGACCCGCGCCACAGCCAAGATCAAGGATCCTCATCCCTTCCAGATCCAGCGGCGCGATCAGCCCGCAGCCGTAATAGCGGGTCAGCACGTCATCATGGACCTTGGCGAGGATTTTTTTCAGATGATCCGGCATATCGTCGTGCGTACAACACGCGTTGGTCTGCAGGTCCGCGCTGCTTTGCAGGACCTCGCCATAATAGTTCTGCACCGATTCATGCTTCATCGCTGTCATCCCCTGATCTGACTGATGTTGAGCTAACCCAGCACCGCGCACCGTGCAATCAAAAGCCGAGCAATCTGACGAAAGGTTGAGCTAGTCCAGCAGCTCAAAATCCAGATCCGCGCGCACCCGGCCATTCACCTGAATCTCCAGAAGATGTGCGCCGGGAACAAGCCTGAACGTGGTCGCATCGCCTTTGAGCTTGTGCTTTTTGCTCAAGGTCAGGTTTCCATTCCTTAGCGCGGCCTGTTTCAGCTTGTGAACTTTAGCCGATTTTTTGCCGCCAGGTCTTTGAAAATGGATGATATAATCAATCAAAACGGGTTGGTTCACCTCACCAGCCAATGAAACATCAAACTCAAGCGCGCCGCCAATCTTTGCCTGCCCATTTACCATAACCGAGACCTGTATATCGGCATCAGGGTCATATCCCAGCATCTTCATCGCGCGTGGGTGCCCGGCCTTAACCAGACCGCGCAGGGTATGAGAGGTCATCCACCGCAGCTCGTCCGCGTCTTGACGCTGTGAACGAGACCAGCCCTGCAGGCGGTCCAGTACCAGATCCGGGTCTTTTTTGGAGATGTCGTTCAGATGGTTGGCCACCGACCGCGTCACATAGCGCGTTTGGTCCTGATGTAGCCGATCCAGCAGAGGCAGCGGATCTGTTAATTCCAGCCCCACCGCCTGCCCCCATGGCAAACGCGGGCGTGTTCCTTCGGACACCAGACGCCGCACGTGATAGCTGTCATGTCCGCACCAATCCTCCAGCCGCTCCATGACGTGTTCGGGGTGGCGATTGAGAAATGGGCGAATGGCCCATTCCATCGAAAACCTCTGCGTCAGTTCAGCCAGCACGTCCAGCGCGAGGTCGGGGTGATCAAGGCCGACATTCACGACCCAATCCCCCAGCGGCGCAAAGATGAAATCGCCAAAATCGTCGTCGGTCTTGTTCGGATCCAGCGGCGGCGGCAAGGCCCGTAAAAGGGTCGGAGCGACAGTTGGCAGCTCACCCGGAACCTGTTGCTGCAGGCATTCGGCGATCCACGCCATCCGCTCTTTCAACTCAAGCTCGAGAAGGCGTGACATCACCTGCGTTTGAAACGCCTGTGCATCGAACCCTGGATCAGCCTCGGCAAAAAGCCTCGCCAGATAGCCGGTCTTTTCTGCATTAAACAACTGATCCTTCAGTGAAAACCCTTGCGCCATGGTCACATCGTCAGATTGGTCGCGCCACCATCCAACAGGATGTTCTGGCCGACGATAAAGCCCGCATGCTGCGAACACAGAAACGCGCAGGTTGCCCCGAACTCCTGCCGCGAGCCATAGCGGCGCGTGGGGATGGTTGCCTCACGCTGCGCGCGTGCCTCGTCAACGGAAATGCCTTGCTGCGCAGCCACACCACCGTCCAGAGAATCCGCTCGATCCGTCGCATGTATCCCCGGCAACAGGTTATTGATTGTCACACCATGCGGTGCGACCTGCCTGGACGTTCCGGCCACATATCCGGTTAGCCCGGTCCGTGCCGCATTAGACAGGCCAAGAACGGCAATCGGCGCCCGTACGGATTGCGAGGTGATATTCACCACCCGGCCCCAGCCCTTATCCATCATGCCGGGCAACAGGGCCTTCATGAAGGCAATCGGGGTCAGCATGTTGGCATCCAACGCCTTGATGAAGTCCTCGCGCTGCCAATCCGACCACAGGCCCGGAGGCGGACCGCCAGCATTTGTCACAAGAATATCAACGCCCTGCGCGGCAGCGATCACTTGCGCCTGCCCCTCCTCCGAGGTCACATCACACGCAACACTCTGCACATCGACACCAAATTCCGAACGCAAACGCGCGGCTTCAGCCTCTAACGCGTCGGCCCCTCGCGCGTTCATCACCAGATTCACACCAGCCGCCGCCAGAGCCTCGGCGCAGCCCAGACCCAAACCTTTGCTGCTGGCACAGACCAGCGCGCGCTTTCCACCTATTCCCAGATCCATCTGTTCCTCCCCATCTGTGATTATCCGCATGTCTTGCACCCAGCAGATAGGGAAGACAGATTGATGACAAGGGGTTAGTAGAAGAACTCTTCCCGGACGATCTTGCCATCCGCGACGTGATACAGCGCAACTTCGCGCATATCGAAGCTCTCACCGCTTTCCTTGAACTTGCCCTGCACCTCAAAGATCACGGCAAAACGGTCTTCGCCATGCACCATCGGGTCACTGACGTTTCCGCCCGTCACTTCGGTCGAACTCTCCCACCAATCGTGCTTGCCACGGATCGCGTCGCGCCCATGCGCCTCGCGTCCCATACCGGATGCATCGACGGCCTCAACCGAAACGGCATCTGCCGCATACAGCTTATCCAGATTGGCCTTGGCCCGGTTTTCCCGGCATCCCGCCACCAGCTCATCGGCGATTTCTTTCAAATTCATTGATCCTCTCCATTATCTGTTCACTATATGTTCTTATTGCCACAGGCAGACGATTCGAACCAGCCTCTTTGTCTTGCTTCGGCAGAATTCCCCGCCTATACGCGCGACTATGCTTGATACCGCCACGAACCAACCCACCTTGCCGCCCGAGATCGCCCGGCGCCGGACATTTGCCATCATCTCGCACCCGGATGCGGGCAAGACGACGCTGACTGAAAAGTTCCTGCTTTATGGCGGTGCCATTCAGATGGCCGGTCAGGTGCGCGCCAAGGGTGAGGCACGGCGGACACGTTCGGATTTCATGCAGATGGAGAAGGATCGCGGGATCTCGGTCTCAGCCTCGGCCATGTCCTTCGACTATGGAAACTTCCGGTTCAATCTGGTGGACACGCCCGGCCACAGCGATTTCTCGGAAGATACCTATCGCACTCTGACCGCAGTGGACGCGGCCGTGATGGTGATCGACGGCGCGAAAGGTGTGGAAAGCCAGACCCAGAAACTGTTTGAGGTCTGCCGCCTGCGCGACCTGCCGATCCTGACCTTCTGTAACAAGATGGACCGCGAAAGCCGCGATACGTTCGAAATCATCGACGAGATTCAGGAAATGCTGGCCATCGATGTCACACCCGCCGCGTGGCCCATTGGTGTAGGTCGCGACTTTATCGGCTGTTATGACATGCTGCGCGACCGGTTAGAGCTGATGGACCGCGCCGACCGCAACAAGGTGGCCGAAAGCATCCAGATCAACGGGTTGGACGACCCCAAGCTGGCCGAACATGTGCCCGAGCACCTGCTTGAGAAGCTGCTGGAAGAGGTTGAGATGGCACGCGAATTGCTGCCCGCGCTTGACCCCCAAGCGGTATTGGAAGGCCACATGACCCCGATCTGGTTCGGCTCGGCAATCAACTCGTTCGGCGTCAAGGAACTGATGGAAGGCATCGGCGCCTATGGTCCACAGCCGCAGGTACAGTCCGCGGAACCCCGCCAGATCGCACCGGAAGAAAAGAAAGTGTCCGGATTTGTCTTCAAGGTTCAGGCAAACATGGACCCCAAGCACCGCGACCGGGTGGCATTTGTGCGCATGGCCTCGGGCCATTTCAAACGCGGCATGAAGCTGACCCATGTTCGATCGAAAAAGCCGATGGCAATCTCGAACCCTGTGCTGTTTCTTGCATCCGACCGGGAACTGGCCGAAGAGGCCTGGGCCGGAGACATCATCGGCATCCCAAACCACGGCCAGCTGCGCATCGGCGACACGCTGACCGAGGGCGAAGCGATCCGGGTAACCGGCATCCCCTCCTTTGCGCCGGAACTGCTGCAGACCGTGCGCCCGGGCGATCCGATGAAAGCCAAGCATCTGGAAAAAGCCCTGATGCAATTCGCCGAGGAAGGCGCGGCCAAGGTGTTCAAACCGTCGATCGGATCGGGCTTTATCGTCGGCGTCGTTGGCGCACTGCAATTCGAGGTTCTGGCCAGCCGGATTGAGATGGAATACGGCCTGCCGGTACGGTTCGAGGCGTCTCAGTTCACCTCCGCCCGCTGGGTCAGTGGTGAAAAGGCTGAGGTCGAGAAATTCGTCAATGCCAACAAGCAGCACATCGCTCATGATCATGACGGCGACATCGTCTATTTGACTCGCCTGCAGTGGGACATCGACCGGGTCGTGCGGGACTATCCCGACCTGAACCTGACCGCCACCAAAGAGATGATGGCGTGACAGGGTCACGAGCTTCATATGCCGGATAATGTCCCAAGCTGGGGCATTGTATCAACGATCCGGGGCTCGGCCCCGGACATACTTCGGTTTGCGGCCTATCACCTCGATCTCGGGGCCGACCGGATGTATCTGTATCTGGACGAGCCCTGCCCGGCTGCGTTCAACGCCCTGAACCGCCACCCACGGATCGAAATACGCAACTGCGACGAAGGGTACTGGGCGAACCGAAAGCGCGAGAGGCCCGACAAACATCAGGTCCGGCAAACCGCAAATGCCAGCTTTACTTACAGAAAGGCTGAGGTCGACTGGCTTGCCCATATTGATCTGGACGAGTTCCTCTGGCCGCAATCCGACCTTGGCGCGATATTAGCGGAGATTCCGCAACATATCCCAGCGGTGCGCGTTCGTCCGATCGAGCCCGTGGGCGGAACCGAAGACCTGTACAAAGCCTATATCCCCGCTGGTCAGGGCCGTGATGGGATCGTTCAGGCACTATATCCGAATTTTGGCGGATTTGTTCTTGCTGGATTCCTCAGCCATGTTCAGGGTAAACTGTTTGTTCGCAAAGGCTTACCTCAGATCAATTTCCGGATTCACAATCTGTTTCAGGATGGCGAAATCCTCCCGACCAAGGTCGAGCTGCCCCAGGTTGATCTATGCCACCGTCATGCACCTGACTGGGATCATTGGCTAGCCCATTATCGGTTCCGGTTCGAAAAGGGCTCGTATCAGCCAGGCATGTCACCCAATGTTCCGCGCGAACAAGGCGGGATGAACATGAATGAATTACTGAGCTGGATCGAAGAAGAAGATGGGGCTCACGGCCTGCGGGCTTTCTATGATGAAATCAGTGGCGCCGACCAAGAAGTTCGCACCCGCCTCGAAAAGTTTGGGCTGATTAAGCACCGTCCGCTGGATTTGGATGGAAAAGTCGCGAAACATTTCCCCGGAAGTACCTGAATTGTTGCGATAAATCCGCATGGTCAGCCGGTGTCGCAGCATAAAAGTGACTTCATTTGACCCTGCCCCGTGATTTTGTTATGTCCCGCCAAGCCGAAATGCACAAAATATCGCATGGCCATCCGGGCCCGGCACATTCTTTACGCGCGGGCCAGGTTTTAGTGTCCGCAACAACCGGACATACATGACAAAGTTTAACGAACTGAACCTGAACCCGAAGGTCCTCAAAGCCATTGAGGAAGCCGGATACGAAACGCCAACACCGATCCAGGAAGGCGCAATCCCACCCGCGCTTGAGGGCAAGGACGTTCTGGGTATCGCCCAGACCGGTACAGGCAAAACCGCCAGCTTCACGCTACCGATGATCACATTGCTGGCCCGTGGCCGCGCACGTGCGCGCATGCCGCGGTCGCTGGTGCTGTGTCCGACGCGGGAACTGGCCGCGCAGGTGGCCGAGAATTTCGATACCTACTCAAAGCACTTGAAACTGACCAAAGCGCTGTTGATCGGCGGCGTCAGCTTTAAGGAGCAAGATGCGCTGATCGACCGTGGCGTCGACGTTCTGATCGCTACACCGGGTCGTCTGCTGGACCATTTCGAACGCGGCAAACTGCTGTTGACCGGCGTCCAGATCATGGTGGTGGATGAGGCCGACCGAATGTTGGATATGGGCTTTATCCCCGATATCGAACGCATTTTTTCGCTGACGCCGTTCACACGCCAAACGCTGTTCTTCTCAGCCACCATGGCGCCCGAGATTGAGCGGATCACCGATACATTCCTGTCGGCCCCAACCCGGATCGAAGTTGCCCGTCAGGCAACGGCCTCGGAAACCATCGAGCAAAGTGTGGTCATGTTCAAAGGTGGTCGCCGTGACCGCGAGGCCAGCGCCAAGCGCCAGGTCCTGCGTTCGCTGATCGACTCCGAGGGCGAAAAATGCACCAACGCGATCATCTTCTGCAATCGTAAGACCGATGTGGATATCTGTGCGAAATCGCTGAAGAAATACGGCTATGATGCTGCCGCGATCCATGGCGATCTCGATCAGTCACAACGGACGAAAACACTGGACGGTTTCCGTGACGGAACACTACGCCTGCTTGTCGCCTCGGACGTTGCAGCGCGCGGATTGGATGTGCCCTCGGTCAGTCATGTGATCAATTTCGACGTCCCCGGCCACCCCGAGGATTATGTGCACCGGATCGGCCGTACAGGTCGCGCCGGACGCGAAGGCAAAGCGATCACTATCTGTTCGGGACGCGATGAAAAAGCATTGGCCGCGATCGAGAAGCTGATTCAAAAAGAAATTCCTCGCTTGGACAATCCGGTAAAGGAAGAGCCGAAACCCGAGAGGCCAAAGCCCGAGAAAAAGGCCCGGCCAACAGAAGTCCGGCCAACAGAGGCCCCCAAAAGCGACGATAAAAGAGAAGATCGCAAGAAGGATAAAGAAGTCAGAGGCCGTGGACGGCGCGCTGACAACGGTCCTTCGGTCGTGGGAATGGGCGATCACCTGCCCAGCTTTATCGCGCTCAGCTTCGACGAACGCCGCACGGGTTAAATAGACAAAACCAACGCCAGAATTGATGCGCCCAATAACGTCATCCCGGCGATCTCGCGCCGGGTAATGGTTTCGCGGAAAAACAAGATCGACGCGAACAGGCTGAGGATCAGCTCGACCTGCCCCAGAGCCTTGACGTAGGCGGCGTTTTGCAAGGTGAATGCCAAGAACCAGCAGAACGATCCGCACAGGCTGGTCAGTCCGACAAATACGCCTGTTCGGCGTGTCTGCCACACGGCGCGCAGCTCGGCCCTGTCTCGCCACAACAGCCACAGGCCCATGCTGACGAACTGGAGCGAGACAACGACTGCCAGCGTCACAAGTGCCCGAAACCACGCATCAATCTCGCCCAGTTCAAGCGAGGCACCCCGATAACTGACCGAGGAAAACGCAAACAGCACACCTGATCCCAGGCCAAGCCGCGAGGCCCGGTTCGTCAGATGTCGCCACCACGCCCCGTCTCCACCGGGACTTTTCGACAGCAGCAACACAGCCGTCAGCCCCAGAAAGATCGCACCAAGCGACCAGGACGAGACCTGATCGCCCAGGACCAGAAAACCAACGATGGCGGTCTGGATTACTTCGGTTTTCTTAAAAGTTATGCCGACAGCAAAATTGCGCTGTTTGAACAAGGCGACGACACAGATCGTGGCAAGGATCTGAGCCGTTCCTCCAATGGTGGCAAACACCCAGAACCGGGCGGTCAACGGTGGCAAGGAATACCCCGTCAACTGCAGCGCCACGATCAGAGCGATTAGAACCAGCGGGATTGAATAGGCAAACCGGGCAAATGTCGCCCCGGCGGCCGTCAGCTTTACACTGCTCAGCGATTTTTGCAGCATGAACCGCACCGTCTGAAACGTTGCGGCGGCGATAGTGACAGGTATCCAGAGGCTCATGCCGCCTTTTGTGGCCGCAAATCAACCCTTTGGCCAGAGCGGATGCGCCACCGGGTCTTTTACCTTCCAGAAATACGCCCGGAAAACATCGGCATATGAAGGGTATACATAGGCCTTATTCGTGGCCAGATAGCCCTCTTTACCCTGCTGGTAGATCTTCGGAAGTTGATACCAGGGGGTACGCGGGTTCAGATGATGAACTACATGTAAATTGTTGTTCAAAAACAGAAAAGACAGTATCCCGCGATCTTCGATGATAACGGTTCTTGCCCCCACATCTTCATGCGCACGGTGTTCCAGAAAAGTGCGTATTTTGACAAGGCCAAGCCCCAAATACGCGGACAGGACATAGGCCCAGACCGGCATGGGCGACAAGGTCACGATCCAGATAACCGCAACCACGCCTGCCATATGCAAAGCCCATGCGCGCAATATGTCCCATTCGCCACGCGCGGCCCCTCGCAACTCGTCCCTGACAAAGGCAACCTGTCCGATTGCAGGGCCCAAAACGATCCGCCCCAGCAGAGTATTGTTCACCGATAACAACCGCCTGTGCCAATGGCCTAGCCCCGACCAAACTTTTGGGTCCAGATAGTTTGATTCAGGATCATCATAGGGATCGGTCAGCGTTGCATCCCGATGATGGGCCAGATGTAAGTCTCGGAACCGCTGATATGGGATGAACAAGCTCAAAGGCAGCGCCATCAGCGCCTCATTCATCCATCTGGTGCGAAAAGGATGCCCGTGCAGCGCCTCATGCGTTAATGATGAATGTAACGCGGCCACCGCGCCCATCACTGGAACCGCTAACCAGATGGGCAGGAAGAAGATCACGGCCAACCAGGCAGCATAACAGGCCAGCATCAGCGTGAAAGTGCCCCATTCCGGGCCCGGACGCTCAAGCATTGCGGCCCCAGGAAATGCCCGCCCAGACCCTCTCATAAATCACATAGAGCGTCAGACCGATTGCTGTGTTCACCACGGCCAGTGTTCCGCCAATCGCGGCGGATCCTGTGGCGATCAACCCGATCACCGACATGATGATCAGGCCCATCATGTTCCACACAACCGCTTTCACGACCGATCTGCGCCGTGTTTCCATTCCGTCACCCATAATATTGTTATGGCTTAAGAATTACGGCCCATCGATTAGGTTGAACATTCTGAATATGATTAACAAAACTCATCAAACATGATATTTATCACCACATGCAGGATAAAATAGACAAACGCGACCGTGCGGCTCAATTCCGTTTGCGCCTGGCCCGCGCAATGGAAGAACGCCAAATCAGCCGAAGCGCCTTCGCGCGCCAGATCGGTGTTGACCGCTCAACCGTATCGCAACTGTTGACCGATCACGGGGCACGGTTGCCGAATGCCCATGTTGTCGGAAGCTGCGCGACGGCATTGGGTGTTTCGGCGGACTGGTTGCTGAGCCTGTCTGACCGGCCGGAAAGCGCGGCCGAGTTGCTGGCTTTGTCGCTGAGCATGACTGAGGCCCCCCGCGCCCTGGTAGATGAGCGCATATTCGAGTGGCACCAAGAGGCAGCGGGTTACAAAATCAGATATGTTCCTGCGACCTTGCCCGACATGCTCAAGACCCGCACCGTTCTGGAATGGGAATACGCACCGCATCTGGGGCGCACGGCAGATCAGGCCATAGGTGCGTCCGAAGATCGACTGACCTGGATGCGCAGCGCCCAGTCCGATTACGAGATCGCAATGCCGATGTACGAAATCGACAGCTTTGCGCATGCAACCGGCTATTATCAAGGTCTTAGCCTTCGCAAGCGGCTGGATCAGATTGACCACCTTTTGGAGTTGTGTGAACAGCTCTACCCACGGCTGCGCATCTATCTGTTTGATGCCAAACGGCTGTATTCGGCTCCCGTAACGATTTTCGGTCCCCTTCTTTGCGTGTTTTACGCAGGAAGCCATTACATGGCCTTTCGCGATCGCGACCGGATTGAAATTTTCAGCCGCCATTTCGACACTCTGGTTCGCGAGGCGGTCGTGACCGCGCGGGACTTTCCAGAGCACCTGCAACAGCTCAGAGCAGCGATTTCCCGCGACATGTGATGCATCCCCGTTCAACCTGTGGTATCGTCGCCGGGCGCGAACTTTCGGGCATTCCGACCACAGACGGAGGACCACAGGAATGGACGCACTGAAAACAGCCCAATATGCACGGGCTTTGTACACGGCGCACGGTGACCAGGCCGAGGCAGAAGCCGCAATGAAAATGCGCGAATGCGAGGCCGCCGGGAACGCTAAGCAAGCCCGCGATTGGCAAGCCGTTCGTCAGACCATCCGCCAGATCCGAGGCCCCAACCAGGGCTAGGTTACAGTTTCGGGTCGGGATTGACCGTGTGACCATCCACCGCGATCACCTGACCCGACACCAACCGCGCCCCGCCAGAGGCCAGAAAGACAGCCATATTGGCGATGTCCTGCGCTTCGACGAAACGACCCATGGACGTGCCCGAGGCATAGCCCTGATAGACCTCGTCCCGGCTCATGCCTTTGGTCGCCGCCTCGCGTGCCAGAACGCCTTCCATCCTTGGGCCCTCCACCGCGCCGGGACAAATCGCATTGGCGCGGACGCCGTGAGGGCCAAGCTCCATCGCCAGTGTTTTCATTAATCCGATCACCGCCCATTTGGCCGCGGCATAGGGCGCACGAAACGGATAGCCATATTGCCCCGCAGTGGATGAGGTCAGGATGATGCTACCCGCCCGGGCGGATTTCATCAGCGGCGCGGCGTATTTGGCCGCCAGAAACGCCCCCTCCAGATTGACCGCTACGCAGCTACGCCAATCATTCAGGTCGATATCCTCGATTGCGCTGGTTGGCCCGGCAATTCCCGCATTGGCGCAGAGCGAATCCAGACCACCCGCATCAGAAATCGCGGCGAACACGGCGCGCATATCACCCTCATCCGACACGTCAGCATGGTGGGCTGTCCAATGATCCGGCACGCCATCTAGCGCCGCCCGATCAATATCTGTGATCCAGACATCATACCCGGCCGCATCAAACGCCTCTGCCATAGCCCGACCAACACCCGAAGCGCCAGCCGTCACCAACACCCGGCAGGTCATGAGGGTTTCCTGATCGCAACCCCGGCCCCTTCGGGATAAGGCAATCCGGCCTGCGCTTCGGCGATGCGGGCCATAGCGGCCTCAATTCTGGGCGATGGCGGGCTGGGGCGACGGGTGTCCAGGCTGACATGCAGCAAAAAGCTCTCCCCGGTCGCCAGCAGCGTCTCACCGCTATACATGCTGTGGAACACGTGCAGTTTCTTGCCCTGCCCCAACAGCATCTGGGTGCGCACCTCAATCTTTGCGCCCGCATGGACCTCATTCATGTAACGAATGTGGTTTTCCGCGGTGAAATAGCTGCCCCCGGACGAGATATATTCCATATCGCAGCCGATGATCTCCATGAACCGGTCGGTGGCGGCGGCGAAGGCCTCAAGGTATTTGGCTTCGTTCATATGGCCGTTGTAATCGGTCCAATCCAAAGGCACCGCACGGGACAGGGTCAGGATCGGTTGGCTCAGATCCGCTTGCTCCAATGATGGCAGCGCGCCCGGTTTCAGTAGCGCGTCATGCTGGTTCAGCACCGCCCCCGCGCCCCAGTTCTGCGCCTTGAGTGCGCGCATCATCCCCACGAGGTTGTTGTCGCGGATACGCTCCAGCTCGCGGATCGAATGCATGCCTGATTGCGCATCCGACTGATCCGCAATCAGATCCACAAGCTCGTCAGTGAATTCGGGCACATCCATCAGCTTGGTCCAGGGCCATTTCAGTGCCGGGCCGAACTGCGCCATAAAATGCCGCATCCCAGCCTCGCCGCCGGCGACACGATAGGTTTCGAACAGACCCATCTGCCCCCAACGGATGCCAAACCCCATACGGATCGCCTCGTCGATTTCCTCGGTCGTGGCGACGCCGTCCTTGACAAGCCACAGCGCCTCGCGCCAGACGGCCTCAAGGAACCGATCAGCGATATGTGCGTCGATCTCTTTCTTGACGTGCAGCGGGAAGAATCCGACCGATTTCAGAAGGTCTTGCGCCCGTTCGATCATCTCGGGCGGGTTCGCGCCAGTTGGCACCAATTCGATCAGCGGCAGAAGGTATACCGGGTTGAACGGATGCGTCACCACGATCTGTTCGGGGCGCAGCGCGCCGTCCTGCAATTCAGACGGCTTGAACCCACTGGTCGAGGAGCCGATGATCGCACCCGGATCACAAGCCTCTTGCAAGCCCTTGTAAACTTTCAGCTTCAGGTCCAGACGTTCCGGCACGCTTTCCTGAATCCAAGCAGCACCCTGCACTGCATCGGCCATATCATCATGGAATGACAACGCACCTTCAGGAGGCAACGGGACGTCGCTCAGCCCCGGCAGCGAGCGGCGCGCATTGTCCAGAACTTCGCCGATTTTACGCTCGGCTTCCGGGTCCGGGTCGAATACCCGAACGTTCCAACCGTTCAGCAGGAACCGCGCGGCCCATCCGCCGCCGATAACTCCGCCGCCAATGATTGCTGCTGTTTTTGTCATCACTTCACTACTTTCAACTCTTGAGGGTCAAACCCATTTTCGCTCAGTACGTCACGCGCAATCGTCAGTTGATTTTGTGTGATCGTTAAATCTCTGCTCAGTACAACTGCAAACGACCTATCTGTGCGGGCCAATACAACCATCTGCTCCCCGTCACCCACGTAGATGATGTGAAACTTTGTGGGGCTTGCGGCAGTGATGTCATATTCAAGTGCAGACTCGGATCGCCGGGTAGGCACGCTCAGGTGGTTTTCAAAGCAATCACTTGCTCCTGCGATGTACCCAAAACATTCGGTCCGGTCCGGGTCACGCAATTGATAGCTAGGGTATGGCTGTCCCTCAAGCCTCACAAAAAGCCGCTGCTTGCCCTTGCTTTTGCGTCTGGACGCAGCAACCTCAAAATACGGTTCGTCAAAGATCGACCAGTTCACCGCTTCGACGGGTTGAATATTAAATTGACGTGCTCGAAAGCCCTCATTGTCTACCAAGCCACACGTTGGAATCAATCCAACGAGCAAGCATCCAACTACCCATGAAAGAACTCGGCGGAACATGGCGCGCCTAGCTTTTCGGCGCCCGCTTCACCAAGCCCAGCTTCTCACGCACTTCTGCGGGGCCAATCACGCGCGCACCCATGTTCTCGATGATGCTGCCCGCGCGTTCAACCAGTTGCCAGTTCTCGGCCAGCACGCCTTTGTCCAGCCACAGGTTGTCCTCCAACCCGACCCGTACATTGCCGCCCGCCAGAACCGAGGCGGCCACATAGGCCATCTCGTTCCGACCCAGTGAAAAGGCGCTGAAGGTCCAGTCGTCCGGCACGTTGTTCACCATCGCCATGAAGGTGTTCAGATCGTCCGGCGCGCCCCACGGCACGCCCATGCACAGCTGAACCAGAGCGTTCGGTTCCAAAACGCCCTCTTTCACCAACTGCTTGGCGAACCAAAGATGGCCGGTATCAAAGGCCTCAATCTCGGGCTTTACACCCAGATCGGTCATCATCTGGCCCATCGCGCGCAACGCACCCGGCGTGTTGGTCATCACATAATCGGCCTCGGCAAAATTCATGGTGCCGCAGTCGAGGGTGCAGATTTCCGGCAGGCATTCGGCCACATGGGCCACACGCTCGGTCGCGCCAACCAAATCAGTTCCCGCCTCGGCCAGCGGCAGCGGGTTTTCGATACCGCCAAACACCATGTCGCCACCCATGCCAGCAGTCAGGTTCAGCACGGCGTCGACCTCGGCATCGCGAATGCGATCTGTGACCTCACGATACAGTGCCAGATCACGCGAAGGCGCTCCGGTCTCAGGGTCGCGCACATGGCAATGCACCACCGCTGCCCCTGCCTTGGCTGCAGCTATCGCGCTGTCGGCGATCTGCTTTGGCGAACGCGGCACATGCGGGCTGCGATCCTGCGTCCCACCCGAGCCTGTGACGGCGCATGTAATGAAGACTTCGCGGTTCATTTCCAAAGGCATGGCGTTCTCCCCAGCTTATACCCGGTTAACCCTGAGTTTTCCCCAGGCTTCTCCACGGATTCCGATTTGCTTTCGCCCCCGAGTTTGCCGCAGCTTTGGTCAAACACTTGTCAGAATGCGAATCGAACTTGATGAAATCCGCAAAAAACATATTGCAGCCCGAACATCGTGCCCTGAAAACGGCTGTGCTGGTGCTGGACGAATGCAACACGCTCAGCTTTGCGTCGGCCGTTGATCCAATGCGTGCCGCCAATCGGTTGGCGGATCGTCCGGCCTTTGACTGGGATTATGTGACAGCCACTGCTGAACCGGCCATGCTGACCAGTGCGCTTTCGGTTCCGGGTGTACCTTTGGCCCGGCTGCAATCCTGCGATCTGATGATTGTCGTTGCCGGGTTCCAACTGGCCCGCCATGCCACACCCAGCCTGCTGGCCGGCCTACGCCGCATCGCCAAGACCGGCGCCACAATGGCAGGTATTGATGGCGGTCCTTGGCTGCTGGCCGAGGCAGGCCTGCTGGACGGCCACGCCGCCACCACCCATTGGGAAGATTTGGAGAACTTCTCTGCCCGCTTCCCCGAAGTGGACGTGCGCCCTGACCGGTTTACCGTTTCTGAAGGCCGCCTGACCTCGGGCGGGGCGATCCCAGCGGTCGAGATGATGCTGCATATCATCGCCGCCCGCCATGGCGCCGGATTTGCCGCCCGCGTCTCGGGTCTGTTCCTCTATGACGGTGCGCCTGATCCCACAAAACCACAAAGCCGCACCGGTGCGCCGCACCGCCACACAGCTTTGACCGCCAAAGCCAATACGCTGATGCAATCCGCACTGGACGACCCTATGCCATTGGCAGATATCGCCGAAACCCTGGGCACCAGTTCACGCACCCTGCAACAGCAATTCCGCCTGCGCCTGAACACCACGCCGCAGGACCATTACCTGCAGCTCCGACTGGCCGAGGCGCGCAGATTGGTGACGGACACCGATATGTCACTGATGGATGTGGCTCTGGCGACGGGTTTCGCCTCGCAATCCAGCTTTTCCCGTGCCTTTCGCACAGCGCACGGCCTTTCGGCCCGGGACCTGAGGCAAGACAGGACACAACCCAGCCATCACTAAGCGGATCTGCTTCATCTGGCTGAAATACCTCGGGGGAGGCTCCGCCTGCGGAGACGAGGCCAGCGTCCCTAAAACGGCATAGGATGCGCGCGATGCGCTTCGGTGATTTCAGTCAGGATTTCCCCAGAAAGGCGAAGTTCCTTACCGTCGAGAATATGCCCAAGCTGCGCCACCGTTGTCGCGCCGAAAATGGCCGACATCATGAAGGGCCGCGTCCGGCACCAGGCCAGCGCCATATGGACCGGGTCCAGATCGTGGCGGTCAGCGATCTCTAGATAGGCCGCAACCGCCTCAAATGCCCGTCTGCGATGACGTCCACCCACCTCAGGCACCAATGACATCCGCGAACCCTCGGGCACCATGCCGTTTTGGTATTTCCCGGTCAAAAATCCGGCGGCAAGCGGTGAAAAGGCCATCAGCCCCGCATCCTCATGCGCGCTCAGCTCGGCCATATCGGTGTCGAAATGCCGGCACATCAAAGAATACTCATTCTGAACCGATGCCACGCGAGGCGTGCCGGTGGCTTCGGCGATCCGCAACCACTGAGCGGTGCCCCAAGCGCTTTCGTTCGAAAGGCCAAACGCTCGGATATTTCCTTTGTTGACCTGTTCCTTCAGGGCAACAAGGCACTCGTGCATATTGTCCAGAACCTCATCGGTATTGTGCCCCGAAGGCGCATAGGTCCAGTTTTGCCGGAACATATAGCTGCCGCGGTTCGGCCAGTGAAACTGATAAAGGTCGATGCAATCCGTTTGCAGTCGGCGCAAGGAACCTTCGACCGCCTCGGGGATTGTCTGCGGTGAAATCGGTGCGCCATCGCGCGCATGTGCGAACCCTGCCCCAGAATGCTTGGTTGCCAGAACATATTCACCACGCCGTGACGGGTTGGCGGCGTTCCAGTTGCCCAGAATTTCTTCGGTCCGGCCCACCGTCTCTTTCGAGATGGGATTCACCGGATACATCTCGGCGGCATCGACAAAATTAATGCCCCCATCAAGTGCCATGTCCATCTGAGTATGCGCGTCGGCCTCGGATGTCTGCGTACCAAATGTCATCGTACCCAGACACAGGTCTGTCACCATGATTCCAGTACGGCCCAGGGGCTTCATTTCCATCGCTCATTCTCCTGAAATCTGCGGAGGCCCTATGCCTCGGCTTTTTTTTCCCACCGGCCCGATTCCTCGGACCAATATTGCGCCGAACAGCCCGCCCCGGTCAGTGTTTTCCATTGCCCGCGGGCATGTTGGAGAGCCTGATCATCATTCCCATCGAACAGGATGCACACGCGTTCCAGCGCGTTCACTTCCTCGGGTTCAACCGCGGCACCATCAACAGCCATCACGCAAGCCGGATCATTTGCGGCCTCGGCCCCTGTCGTCAGCAATATGGGCTGGTCCCTGTCATGCGGCCCCCCGGTGCGGCCATGTGGCAGGAACCCTTCCTCGGGGCCCTGCCACAGCTTTTCGTCCAACCAATCCATCCGTGCGGGATCAGTTCCCCGCACGGCTATCTTCCACCCGGCCTGCCGCGCCTTGTCCAGCAACACGGGCAAGGTGTTTTCCAGCGGTTGGCGGGTCAGGTGATAGAAATAAACGGCGCCCATTGGATTATTCGAAATTGTCCTGCACGAACCGGCTCAGTGCGCGGACACCCCAACCGGTGGCCCCTTTGGGCGCATAGGATGTCTCGGTTGCAATCGAAGCCACCCCAGCAATGTCCAGATGGATCCAGGGGGTTTCGTCCTTCACGAACCGCTGCAGGAACTGCGCAGCAGTGATGGATCCGGCAGGTCGTCCACCGACATTCTTCATATCGGCGATACGCGATTTCAGCTGCTCGTCATAGGCTTTGCCCAGCGGCATCCGCCATGCGCCCTCATCCTCGGCCCCGGCAGCCTTTAGGAAGGCGTTGCAGAACGTGTCATTGTTCGAAAAGACACCGGCATTCTCATGCCCAAGCCCAATGATGATCGCGCCGGTCAATGTTGCCAGGTCGATCATGCCCACGGGGGCAAACCGCTCTTGCGCGTACCACATCACATCACACAGGACCAAACGGCCCTCGGCGTCGGTATTGATGACCTCGACCGTGTCGCCCTTCATCGACTTGACGACATCGCCGGGGCGCGTGGCATTGCCCGAAGGCATGTTTTCCACTAGCCCGACAAGGCCCACGACATTGGCTTTGGCCTTGCGCTTGGCCAGCGCCCGCATGGTGCCGGCGACCACACCTGCCCCACCCATGTCCATAGTCATGTCTTCCATGCCTGCAGCGGGTTTCAAGGAAATGCCGCCGGTGTCAAACACGACGCCCTTACCCACCAGCGCCAGCGGCGCATCATCCTTGTCGCCTCCATTCCACTGCATCACCACAACCTTGGACGGGCTGACCGAGCCCTGCCCGACGCTTAACAAGGTGCGCATACCCAATTCGGCCAGTTTGTCTTCGTCGAGCACTTCGACGTCCAGGCCAAGTGCCTTCATTTCGGACAAACGATCCGCGAATTCGGTCGTTGTCAGCACATTGGCGGGTTCATTGGTCAGGTCCCGTGTCATCCGAACGCCATCGGCAATCGCATACAGCGGTGCGAATGAGGCTTCGACCTCATCATGTTTCTGATGACTGATTGTTACTGGTCCGGCTTCATCCGAATCTCGGGTTTTATGGGCATCGAAATCATAGCTGCGCAAAACGATCCCCAATGCCAGTTCTTCGGTCCGAGCCTGATTTCCGGCCATGACCAACAAGGGCTGGTGATCAGACAATTTGGCCAGCTTCGCCCCGGCCTTGCGCGCCTCTGCAGCATCGGCACGGCGCGACAGCACGAGAATATCAAGCGCTTCAGCGGCCATTCCGCCTGGCCAGGCAAGAGAGACTACATCGCCGGATTTCACCTTTTCGAACCGGTCGCTTTCGACAAGTCGCGCGACTGCGCCCCGGGTCAGACGGTTGGCGCGGCGTGCAGCTGGGTTCATCTTGCCTTCATCCGAGACAATAATCACGACGCGCCCTTTGGTCTGCGCCATCACGTCCACGTCAAAAGCCTTAAACTGAATTGGAACAAGACTGCTCATTGGGAACTCCTGAAAATCTGTTTCCCAAGACCTAGCCCGCGGCGACCGCATTGACCAGATAGCAGTTTTCCCCGCCGGGCATTTGCATTACAGTCGCGGAAAAAGTTCCGGCAGGGTCGGAGAGCGGGAGGGCGAATTGGCAAATCGGGGCAGGCATAGGCCGTTGCGCGCTGGCGCATGTACCGCTGATTCTCTTAACTTCAAGGCCCCCGCTGCAGGCAACGCAGTGATGCCGGGGGCGCGTTTGTGATCCTGGATCGATATTTTGCCCGCCGGTTCACCCAGAGCTTTCTGGTCATTGGCTGTATCTTTTTGACGCTGATGATTCTGATCGATCTGATTGAACAGGTACGGCGCTTTGATGAGGTCGATCTGTCATTTGGCCGGCTTTTGTATCTGACCCTATTGAATACGCCCGCCGCCATCGGTGAGATGCTGCCCCTGCTGATCATCCTGTCCACGATTGCGTTGTTCATCGGATTGGCGCGCAGCTCGGAATTGGTGGTGACGCGCTCGATCGGGCGATCTGGAATTCGCGTCCTGCTTGCACCTGTAACTTTGGCCCTGTTGATCGGAGCCTTGGCGGTTGCGGTGCTTAACCCGTTTGCTGCCGCAACTTCCGAAGAATTCCAACGGCTTTCCGATTCCTACCGTAACCGCACCAGCTCAGCTCTTTCGATCAGCAGTGAGGGTTTGTGGTTACGGCAAGCTACAGAAGAGGGCCAATCGGTTGTCCACGCGCGCCGAACGTCCAACGGTAACACCCTGCTGTTGAAGGACGTCACCATAATAACATTCGACGCGATTGGTCAGCCGACACGCCAGATCTCTGCCAAACAGGCCAAGTTGGAAGACGGTTTTTGGGTTTTACAGGATGCCAAGATCTGGCCGCTTATGAACGGCATCAATCCCGAAGCTGGCTCGAAAGAGCATGATCGTCTGGAGATTCCGACCACCCTGACACGTCAGCGCATTCTGGACAGGCTGGCCAACCAGGATTCGATGTCTGTCTACGATTTGCCCCAGTTGATCCGAGACCTGCGCGAGGCGGGCTTTTCGACCAAGCAATACGAGGTCTGGTTTCAGGTCCAACTGGCAAGACCTCTGTTTCTGGTCGCAATGGTCTTGATTGGCGCGGCCTTTACCATGCGGCATGTCCGGTTCGGCGGCACCGGAATAGCGGTGCTGACGGCCGTGTTACTGGGCTTCGCCATCTATTTCGTCCGTAATTTCGCGCAAATATTGGGAGAAAACGGTCAGTTGCCTATCTTCGTTGCAGCCTGGGCCCCGCCATTTGCGGCCATCCTTCTTTCTCTTGGCCTGCTGTTGCACGCGGAGGATGGCTGATGCGCAAATTCGCTCTGCTATTGCTCTCGGGTGCGGTTGCATTGTCTTTGCCTTCGGGTGTCCTGGCCCAGACTTTGCCGGAACAGGATCAAACGACGGACGCGTCCCAGCAAGAGCCACCAGCCTTACTTGTCGCCGACAAGATTTTCATAACCCCAGAGCGTGTGCTGATCGCAGAGGGCAATGTCGAAGCGTTTCAGGGTGACGTCAAAATGACGGCCAGTCGGGTTTTGTACGACCGCGAAAGCGGTGAGCTTACACTGGAAGGACCGATCCGGATTGATCAGGGCAATCGAACGACAGTTCTGGCGGATTCCGCAGAACTCGACCGGGGTTTGCTCAACGGCCTTTTGATCGGCGCCCGAATGGTGTTCGACCAACAGGTGCAAATTGCCTCGGTGCAGGCGACACGTGCAGGCGGCAGATACACCCAGTTCAGCAAAGTCTCGGCGACGTCTTGCCATGTCTGCACGGATGGGCGGCCACCGCTCTGGCAAATCCGTGCCCGCAAGGTGACCCATGATCAGTTGGAACGACAGCTCTATTTCGAAGGTGCGCAATTCCGTGTGCTGGATGTGCCGGTCTTCTATTTCCCTTACCTGCGTCTCCCCGATCCAACGCTGGACCGGGCGACTGGTTTTCTGGTCCCATCGGTCCGCACCACCTCGCAGTTGGGCACAGGCATAAAGGTTCCCTATTTCTTCAAGCTTGGAGATCACAAGGACCTCACGTTGACACCTTACCTTTCCGGTAAGACCAGAACTCTGGGCTATCGCTATCGTCAGGCCTTTAAGAACGGACGGCTCACAATCGAAGGCGCGCATACTCGCGATGACCTTCAACGGGACGAGGCGCGCGGATATTTCTTTACCAACGGCTGGTTTGATCTGCCGGACGACTATCGCCTGACCTTCAACATTCGAACCACGTCCGACGATTCCTATCTGGCTGATTACGGCCTGCCCGACTTTGACCGTCTGCGCAGCGAAATTGCCCTGGAAAGGATCAAGCGCGATACCGCTTTCCGGACCAGCCTAAACCACTATAAAACCTTGCGAGATAGCGAGGATCAGGATCAGATTCCTTCTCGCATCTTCGACCTGAACTATCGCAAACGCTTCTTCCCGGCAGCTGTCGGAGGAGAGGTGCGGATGGCTTTCATCGGCCATGCCCATGAAAGAACGAGCAATGAGGACGTTATCGGGCGCGATGTTGCCCGAGCGACCTTCGATACCGAATGGCTGCGCAGCTGGATACTGGGCTGGGGGCTGCGTGCAGATGCCCAAGTAGGCGCGTCAATCGACACGTTCAATATCCGCCACGACAGCGCCTATCCCGATCAGGTGACCCGCACGACCCCGCGCGCCGCACTGACGCTGCGCCTGCCAATGACCCGCCGCGAGGCGTCGGGCGCAACCCAGTTGCTGGAACCCATCGCGCAGATCGGGTGGACGCATGTCTCCGACAATGATGTTCCTATCGACGAAAGTACGTTTCAGGAGTTTGACCAGGGTAACCTGTTATCCCTGTCCCGATTCCCTGCCGAGGACAGGCGCGAAGATGGGGTCAGCGGCGTTGTTGGGGTGAATTGGGCGCGTTATGGCTCCAGGGGCTGGCAAGCGCGTGCCACGATCGGTCAGGTCTTTCGTGCGGATGCTGATCCCGACTTTAACCTTACATCGGGCCTTCAGGGCACTTCGTCCGATGTGTTGATCGCCGGTCAACTTGAAACGCCCAATGGGTGGTCTTTGGCCGGGCGAGGTTTGGTGAACGGAGATTTCAGCTTTGCCAAGGCCGAGCTGCGTGCTGCATGGCAAAAGGAAACAACGGCCCTCAGCGGAAGCTATGTCTGGCAAGAACCCGATCCCGCAGAAAATGTCGACGATGAGATTTCCGAGATCTGGTTGCGCGGGCGGTACGACATCGATCAGAACTGGCAAACCCGTGCTCAGGCGCGGTATGACCTGAGCGAATCTGAACCGATCAGATATGGGTTGGGTATCACGTACCGGAACGAGTGTGTTCAGGTTAACATGTCGGTCAGCAGGCGCTATACCTCGTCATCAAGTATTGAGCCTTCGACCGAATTCGGCTTTACCGTAGCTCTGACAGGATATTCTGTCGAAGGTGGCGGCAAACAGTACAAGAGAAGATGCAGTTGATAACAGGTTTTTCACGTTTCTTTCGTTCCAGCCATATCGGGCTGGTTGCTCCGGCACTGGTTGCAGTTTCGATTGCCATAGCACCTGTAAAGGCAGTGGCGCAGAACCTGTTCTCGCCTGCCATAAAGGTCAATCAAGACATCGTGACCTGGTATGAGCTGGAACAGCGCCTGCAATTCCTGTCGATTCTGGGTGTTCCCGGCGCAACCGAGGAAGACGTGCGCAAAGCTCTGATAGACGACCGCCTGCGCAAACAGGCGATGCGCGACGCTGGAATCGTGGTCGCCCCCGAAGACGTTCAGGTTGGAATAGACCAATTTGCAGCCCGCGGTCAGCTTTCGAGCGACGAATTCCTGCAGCTTCTGGCGGATGCCGGTGTTGACCGTGAGACGGTTCGGGATTTCATCGAGGATCAGATTTCCTGGCGTGAATTCGTCAGCGCGCGTTTTCTGTCGCAGGCGAGACCATCGGAAGACGAGATCAATCGCGCACTTGGACAATCTGGAAGTGGCGGCCTGCAAGTCCTTCTTTCGGAAATCATTATTCCTGTGAACCAACAAAACCTGCCACAGGTTCAACTGCTGGCCGAAGAGATCGCCTTGATCGAGGGCTATGATTCCTTTTCAACCGCCGCAACACAGTACTCGGCGGCCGGAACTCGCACCAATGGGGGGCGCCTTGACTGGTTGAACTTGACCGATCTGCCCCCGGCGCTGCAGCCGGTCATCATCGGGCTCAAAAATGGTGACGTCACCCAGCCCATTCCGCTGCCCAATGCCGTTGCACTGTTTCAGATGCGCGGTTTGCGTGAGACCGCTGCGAGTACGCCCACCTATTCCGAGATCGACTATGCTGTCTATTACATGCCCGGTGGTCGTAGCACGGAAACACTGGCCGCAGCCGAAAAGCTGAAAGAAGAAATAGACACTTGCGATGATCTGTACGGTATCGTGCAAAACAAGCCAGCAGAAGTCTTAGAGCGGAATGTCAGCAAACCGTCGGAAATCCCGCGCGATATCGCATTGGAACTAGCCAAACTGGACCTGAACGAAGTTTCAACCACGTTGACCCGTAACAACGGCCAAACACTGGCTTTTGTGATGTTGTGCACACGTACCCGCAACCTTGGCGAAGAGACAACGCGTGCAGATGTCGCCAATGCTCTGACCCAGCAAAGGCTGCAAACACTTGCAGAAAGCCTGTTGGGGCAAATGCGTGCCGACGCAACTATTGTTGAACAATGAAGCCAATCGCGCTCAGCTGCGGCGACCCGGCCGGAATTGGGCCCGAGATCGCCGCAAAAGCCTGGGCCAGCCTTAGAACCACCTGCCCTTTCTTCTATATTGGCGATGCCGCGCATTTGCCGCCCGAGACACCGTCGGTACAGATCAGCGACGCCTCTCAGGCGGTCGAGATCTGTGGCTCTGCCCTGCCCGTACTGCAACTGGACTTTCCAGCCCCCAACCGGTCTGGGCACCCTAATCCAGCCAACGCCAGATCAGTTGTCACTGCCATTGAAACCGGCGTGGCGCTGGTTCAGTCCGGTTCTGCATCGGCGCTATGTACCGCACCGATCCACAAGAAAGCACTTATCGACGGGGCAGGTTTCTCATTCCCCGGCCATACTGAATTTCTGGGCGCCTTGGCTGGGTCCCAACGTGTTGTGATGATGCTGGCGAGCGACCAGCTGCGCGTTGTACCAGCAACCATCCACATCCCGCTCTCACGCGTTCCTTGCGAGCTTACGCCCGAGCTTTTGCGGGAAACCATCGAAATCACCGCCCAGGGACTACAATCACAGTTCGGTATTGCCACCCCGCGGATAGCCGTCGCGGGCCTCAACCCGCATGCCGGTGAAGGCGGCAAGATGGGACAAGAAGAACTGGACTGGATTGCGCCGCTGATCGCGGAGCTGCCCCGCAAAGAGTATACCGTAACCGGCCCGCACCCCGCGGATACATTGTTCCACGCCGCAGCGCGCGCGCGCTATGACGCCGCCATCGCCATGTATCACGATCAGGCTCTGATTCCGATCAAGACGCTGGATTTCGATCGCGGTGTGAACGTCACACTAGGCCTTCCATTTATCCGAACCTCACCCGATCACGGGACTGCACTGGACATTGCGGGGCAAGGCCTTGCAAACCCGACCAGCCTGATCGAAGCGCTGAAACTTGCCCAGCAGATGGCACAAAGCTCTTGATCCTTCAGCGGGCTGTAAATATCCCGGCCAGAGGTAAAAATTCTCTGGCGCTCTCCTATCAAACCGCGCCACGGTGATCGGATCATGAGCACTATCGACAACCTTCCCCCTCTGCGCGAGGTTATCGCCTCGCATCAACTCTCGGCTCGCAAGTCGCTGGGCCAGAACTTTTTGCTGGACCTGAACCTGACCGCCAAGATCGCGCGGCAGGCCGGAGATCTTGCGGAATGCGATGTTCTGGAAATCGGCCCCGGCCCCGGCGGGCTGACCCGTGGGCTACTTTCAGAAGGTGCGCGCAAGGTTATCGCAGTTGAAAAAGACACACGCTGTATCGCTGCCCTAAACGACATCGCCGCCGCCTATCCCGGTAGGCTTGAGGTCATCAACGGTGACGCGCTTGAGATTGATCCGCTTGTGCATCTCACACCACCGATCCGTGTGGCGGCGAACCTGCCCTATAACGTCGGCACCGAATTGCTGGTCCGCTGGCTGACTCCGCCGCAATGGCCTCCGTTCTGGCAAAGCCTGACCCTGATGTTTCAGCGCGAAGTGGCGGAACGGATCGTCGCCCAACCCGGCGGAAAAGCCTATGGCCGCTTGGCCATCCTTGCCCAATGGCGGGCCGACGCGCGCATCGCCATGTCACTGCCACCCGGCGCGTTCACCCCGCCCCCCAAGGTTTCAAGCGCTGTGGTCCACCTGACCGCCCTGCCTCAACCACGATATCCGGCTGACCCTGCCACCCTGTCCCGCGTGGTTGCCGCCGCATTTAATCAGCGCCGCAAGATGCTGCGGGCTTCACTGAAAGGCGTCGCACCCGATATCGAAGACCGCCTGATAGCCGCCGGGATCAAACCCACCGAACGTGCGGAACAAGTGCCTTTAGAAGCGTTCTGCGCATTGGCCCGCGAAGTCAAAAGATCCTGAAACAAAAAAACCCTGCAGTCTAACAGATCGCAGGGTTTTTCTTTTCTATACTGGCTGATTTACTCTGCCGCTTCAGGCGTATCACCGTTGCCGGAGGGCGTGTCCTCAGTCGCAGCAGGTGCGGCTTTGGGCTTGCGCGCCCGAGGCCGACGGGCCGGTTTTTCTTTTTTCTCGGCCTCTTCAGGGCTTTTGCTTTCAGGCGTTTCTACAAGCCCGGATTCCGGAGCAGCTGCGTCAGCGGCAAACCCCATCACATCAGGTTGAGGTGCCTCAGCGGGATCCGACTGGCGGACGGTTTCGCGTTCCTGACGCTCGGCACGCTCACGATCTCGTTCAGCCTGGCGTTCGCGATTCTGACGCTCTTGCTCCTCACGGCGTGCATCCATTTCACGCTGAGCTTCGCTAAGCAAACGCAGGTAATGTTCGGCGTGCTGCTGAAAGTTTTCGGCAGCTACACGGTCGTTAGACAACTGAGCATCGCGTGCAAGCTGATTATATTTATCAATAATCTGTTGCGGCGTGCCACGCACTTTGCCCTCTGGGCCAGAACTGTCGAAAACTCGGTTTACGACGTTGCCGCCAGAAGGACGATTGCGGTTATTCTTTGCCCGAGAGCGGGATTTGGAAGATCTCATCTACTTTAGTCAGCCTTGTCGTTCGCTGCCGATCAGTTCGCGTCTTGCACTGCTCAAGGGCTTAGCTATGACACGATGTCGGCTTTTTTGGGCTTGGCGTCAGGGGCCCGCTGTAACAGCGTCAACCTCTCTGACTACACCTGAGTAAACACGTCCAGAGCGTGCAGACAAGAGGTTTGTCCCAATTTTTGTACCTTTTTTATATCAATCGGCGCATTTCGGCCTCAGAATGTTCCGTCATGAAGGCATTCTGGCGAAAACGACGCGGTCGCGACCGTCCAGATCGGGAATGATCCGTACGTCTGTCAATCCTGTTGCGTCAAACAAAGATGCGACGCTCTGCCCTTGCTCGGGTCCGATTTCGACAAGTAACCGACCATGGGGCAATAGAAAATCCGGGGCGGCGGCAGCAATCCTGCGGTAGGCCCCCAAGCCGTCACCTTCGTCTGTCAATGCCATCCGCGGCTCATGGTCCCGCACTTCAGGTGCCAGGGTGTCCATTTCCGGAAGGGAAATATAGGGCGGGTTTGAAACAATCAGGTCGAATTTAGCTTCAATGTCTCCAAACCAATCGGATTGCTTAATTTCGATCCGGTTCTGAACATCGTGTTGCACGGCATTTGCACTGGCCTGTAGGCAGGCCGCCTTACTCAGATCCACACCAATACCCGATGCACTGGTGCGTTCGGACAGCAATGTGATCAGGATGCACCCCGATCCAACCCCCAGATCGAGGACATAGTCAAAGGGTTCGCTCAGCGCGGCCTCGATCAGAACCTCTGTTTCCGGGCGTGGATCCAGCACGTCCCGGCTAACTTTGAACCGACGGCCGTAAAACTCACGTTCCCCCAACAGATGAGAAACGGGCACACGAATGACCCGAAGCGAGATCAGTTGCTCGTATCGCTCAGCAATATCCGGTAAAAGCTCTTCGGGTGTAATCAGTGTCACGCGACTTGCTTCGATCCGGGCGGCGTGGGCGAGTAGAACCCGCGCATCCCGCGCCGGATCAGCCACACCAGCCGCACGCAATCTTGCCGTAGCGGCCACCATTGCCTGAGCCGCTGTCTGGCCGCCGGTCATTGCGCCATCTCGGCCAGGAGACGCGCCTGATCATCCGCGGTCAATGCGTCGATTACCTCATCCAGATCGCCCTGCATCACCTGATCCAACTTGTACAGCGTCAGATTGATCCTGTGGTCCGTCATGCGGCCTTGCGGGAAATTATAGGTCCTGATCCGTTCCGACCGGTCGCCAGACCCGACCTGGTTCGCCCGATCTGCCGAGCGTTCGCTGTCAATCCGCTGACGCTCCTGATCATAGAGTCGAGTCTTCAGAACCTGCATCGCGATCTCGCGATTGCGGTGTTGAGATTTCTCGGAGCTGGTCACCACAAGCCCGGTGGGCAAGTGTGTAATCCGCACGGCCGAATCGGTGGTGTTCACGTGCTGCCCACCCGCACCCGAGCTGCGCATCGTGTCGATACGGATATCATTGGCGTCGATCTGAATATCGACATCCTCGGCCTCGGGCAGAACCGCCACCGTCGCCGCCGAGGTATGAATGCGCCCGCCACTTTCGGTCTCCGGCACCCGCTGCACCCGGTGAACGCCAGATTCGTATTTCAAACGGGCAAAGACGTTGTCGCCTTTGATATGGGCAACCACCTCTTTGATGCCGCCTAGATCCGACGCCTGCTCCTCGATAATCTCGAATTTCCAACCGCGCGCTTCGGAATACCGCTGATACATGCGCAGCAGGTCGCCCGCAAAAAGCGCGGCCTCATCACCACCGGTTCCAGGACGGATTTCCAGCATGGCCGGGCGCGCATCGGCTGCATCCCTAGGCAACAAGGCCAGTTGCAGGGCGTGTTCGGCACCGGGAATTTGGGCCTGCAGGTCGGGGATTTCCTCTTCGGCCAGCTCCCTCATATCGGGATCGGCCAGCATCGCCTCGGCCTCGGCAAGGTCAGTGACCAGCTGGCGCCATGCCATGATCTGATCGACCACGGGCTTGAGGTCCGAATATTCCTTGGCCAGCACAGCAATATCGCCGCCCAAAGCACCATCTGCCATGGCTGCTTCGAGGTATTGGAATCGCTGAGTTATCTGTTCAAGGCGTTCTTCGGGGATCATCCGGGCGGTGTCTCTTAATCCGGGGCTATGGTCAAGGGCTGTCCGTATGCTAAGCTGCCCCGCATGAGACGGTTGGTTCTGGTTCTATCGCTTTTTGCGACGCCCGTGATGGCCGATGTCGTCGGTCCCGGCGGCAAGGTACAGGACTGCTATTGCACTGACAAATCCGGGTCACGCGTTGAATTGGGTGAGATGATCTGCCTGCAGGTCGACGGTCGCATTTTCACTGCACAATGTCAGATGTCACTGAACGTTCCGATGTGGCGCGAGGTACAGGAAGGATGCCTGTCCTCAGGGCTGCATCCGCGCGAGCCAGCCATCAACGCGGTTTCGGTTTACCCCAAAATCTGAGCGACCAAAGCGCAACCTGCCATAGATGCGCAGTGTATCGCCGTTCTGCTGGGCGGTTGTGTAATCTGGAAAACCTATCACTTTGGTACGGGTGATATAGGTGACCATCCCGTCATCAATTGACCCGGCCAGAACCTTTGTACGCGGAGCGGACGCAGCGATTTCGTTCAACTGCGCCAACCCGTCCGGCCCCGTTTCAAGTACTCGCACGACGCCACCACGGAGGTCTCTGTTCGCGTCGCCGACGGGGGTATTGTGCCAGATGGCGGGATCAGATGGCGCAAGCCGTATATACGCCCCCACAAGGACAATCAGACCAGCAATCAGCCACAGCGCCATTTTCATCTTTTCCACTCTGTTAGATTGCGGAACCATATGCAGTTCCGCATAGCAAACAAGAGACTGCCGTGATCCCTACCGTGACGTCACTCCGGGCAATATGCACAGCAGTTCAAACAGCAGATTGGCAGCGGTCAGCGCCGTATTGCCAGAGGGATCATACGGCGGAGAAACCTCGACCAGATCACACCCAACCACATTTGTCCCGCCCAGGGCATGGATCAGTTGCAACGCTTGCGGTGTGGTTAACCCGGCGATCTCGGGCGTGCCGGTTCCGGGGGCGAAAGACGGGTCCAGACTGTCAATGTCATAGGAGATATAGACCGGATGATCCCCGATCTCTTTGCGTATCTGCGCGCCCATGACCGTCAGGTTCTGCTGCCAAAGCTCCCATGCGGGGTATTGGCGAAAGCCCCACCCTTTGGCCTCGGTAAAGTCCGATGCCGCATAGCCAGAGCCTCGGATGCCGATCTGAAAGGTTTTGTCCGGCACGATCAGCCCTTCTTCATAGGCGCGCCGGAAAACGGTGCCGTGGGTTTCCTTTTCCCCAAACATCTCATCATTCACATCCGCATGAGCATCCACATGCACCAGCGCCACAGGCCCGTGTTTCGCGGCTATGGCCCGCAGGATCGGCAAGGTGATCGAGTGATCGCCCCCCATCGCCACAGGTGTCACACCCTGCGCCAGAATCGCGTCATAGCTTTCCTTGATGATCCTTAGGCTGTCGGACAGCGAAAAGGTGTTGATCGCCAGATCGCCGATGTCGGCGATTTGCAGGCTGTCGAAGGGGGCCGCAAAGGTGGCCATATTGTAAGGCCGCAGCATCGCACTTTCGCTGCGGATCTGTTTCGGTCCGAACCGTGTCCCCGACCGCCAAGAGGTGCCAATGTCCATCGGGATGCCTATTACGGCCACATCCAATCCGGCCAACGTATCCGCCTGCGGCAGGCGCATAAACGTGTTTGGGCCGGAAAAACGCGCCAGATCGTTACCGCTGATTGGTTGGTTGAATTGTGTCATGCCGTTATGTCTTCCGTCCTGCCCTGCTGCTAACCTGATACCGGAAAGATGGCTAACCAAAGGTTAAGGCTTCAGCTTGTTCCATCCCAGCAGGCAAATGATTTGGGTCGCCACATGTGCGCCTGCAATCGCTGTCGCACCTGAGGTGTCATAGGGCGGTGAAACCTCGACCACGTCCCCGCCTTTGATGTTAATCCCAGCAATGTCGCGCAGGATGATCTGGGCCTGAATCGAACTCAGTCCACCCCAGACCGGCGTTCCCGTGCCAGGCGCAAAGGCCGGGTCCAGACCGTCGATATCGAAGCTCAGGTAAACCGGGTTGTCACCAAGAATGCCTTTGGTCTTTTGCGCCACGGCGGCGGGACCGGACTCGTACACCTCCCGAGCGTCAATGATGTTGACCCCCAAAGTATCTTCGTTCGTCGTACGAATACCCACCTGAACGGAACGCTTAGGGTCCACTATCCCTGATTTGACCGCCTTGTAGAACATGGTCCCATGATCCACGCGGGACATGTCGTCGTCAGCCCATGTATCCGTATGCGCATCAAATTGCAGCAAGGACATTGGCCCGTATTTCTCGGCATAGGCCTTCAGGATCGGAAAGCTGATATAGTGGTCCCCACCAAGCGTCACCGAGGCCACGTCAGCGTTGAGAATTGTGCGAATGTGGTCCGTCAATGTGTCCGGAAAGGCAGGTATATTGGCGTAGTCATAAGCCATGTCCCCATAATCCACGATTGCCAATTCGCTTAGCGCATCAAACGGCCAGCCATAAGGCTCATCCGGGGATTGCAACGTGCTGGCCTCGCGGATGGCGCGTGGCCCAAGACGCGTACCGGGGCGGTTCGTCACCGCCTGATCAAATGGCACGCCGGTTACGGCGATATCGATCCCGGTCAGATCCTTGGTATACAAGCGGCGCAAAAATGACATCGCCCCCCCGAAAGTATTCTCGTACGAGACGCCTTTCAGTTCAGGATTGGTAAACGCCTCATCGACGAAATTCTTTGAATCTTCCAGTGCCATGTCTTTCTCCTGTCAGCCCAAAGGCTGGGCCTTTTCGACGATCCGCGCAAAGAAAGACGCCCCAACCGGCGCGATGTCGTCGTTGAAGTTGTATTTCGGATGATGCAATCCGGCCCCCTCGCCTTGCCCCAGAAACAGGTAAGCGCCGGGGCGCGACTGCAGCATGTATGAAAAATCCTCGGCCCCCATCATCGCGTCGACATTGGTCATCACGCGATCTGCACCGGCAACATCACGCGCGATTTCTGCGGCAAAACCAGTCTTGTCGGCGTCATTGATTGTTGCAGGATAGTTGACCTCATAGTCCAGCCGCGCTTCGACACCATAGGATTGGGCTTGTCCTTGTACGATCTGTTCCATCCGCTCCATCACCATTTTCTGCACAGTCGGATCAAAAGTGCGCACAGTGCCGTTGATAAAGGCGGTATCGGGGATCACGTTGTTCACGGTGCCGGTATGGATTTGCGTGACCGAGATCACCAGACTGTCCAAAGCATAGTTGTTACGACTGACGATGGTCTGAATCGCCTGGGCGATACCGCAGGCCGCCATCACCGGATCCCGGGTTTCATGCGGCATGGCACCATGGCCACCAAGGCCCTGAATGTGAACTTCGAACGTATCAACAGCAGCCATGATCGGCCCGGGGGTTGTCTGAAAGGATCCTTCGGGAATTCCAGGCGCATTGTGCAATGCATAGATTTGGGAAATGTCGAACCGGTCCATGATCCCCTCTTCGACCATGACGCCCGCGCCACCACCCTCTTCTTCGGCCGGTTGAAAGATCAGCGCCACGCGTCCACGGAAATTTCGGGTTTCCGCCAAATAGCGCGCCGCGCCCAACAACATCGTGGTGTGCCCGTCATGACCGCAGGCATGCATGTTTCCGGGCTTGGTTGATTGGTACGCGACCCCTGTTTCCTCGGGGATAGGCAAAGCGTCCATATCAGCGCGCAGACCTATCGTCGGCCCCTCACCCTGGCCATTGATGATCGCAACGATCCCAGTAGTGGCGATCCCTTGGTGCACCTCATCCACATCGAACTCACGGAGTCGATCAGCGACAAAGGCCGCGGTTTCGTGGCATTCGAATGCAAGCTCGGGGATCGTATGCAGATGCTGGCGCCATGCGGCCATATCGGCAGAGAAATCGGCAATTCGGTTGACGACGGGCATCTGGGGTGGACTCCTGATCGTGACTGCGGAATGGATGCATCTGACACCGGAACGAAAGGGTTCGCAATGGCCGAAAATCCTCTGATCCTTGACAGCGATGCTGGCATCGAACGCTTGTTAGAGATCATGCGCCGACTGCGCGACCCTCAAACTGGCTGCCCATGGGATATTGAGCAGGATTTCGGCACGGTCGCTCCTTATACGATCGAAGAGGCTTATGAGGTCGCTGATGCCATCGAACGTGAGGCTTATGATGAGCTGAAGGGCGAACTTGGGGATCTGCTGTTCCAGTCTGTCTTTCATGCACAAATGGCCGAAGAAGCCGGGCATTTCACCTTTCAGGACGTGGTGCGCACCATGTCGGACAAGATGGTCGCCCGGCACCCGCATGTCTTTGGCGACGAATCCCGCGACAAATCGGCAGAGCAGCAAACACTGGACTGGGAAGCCATCAAAGCAGCCGAACGTGCTGGTAAAGAACAACAAGGCGCGTTGGACGGTGTCGCCGCCAACCTACCCGCCCTGCTGCGTGCTCTCAAATTGCAGAAACGTGCCGCCCGTGTTGGATTCGACTGGCCCGATGCCAGCCATGTGCTGGCCAAGATTACCGAAGAGGCTGCCGAGCTCGAAGAGGCACGCGACCGCATGGATGCGGATGCGTTAGAGGATGAGTTCGGCGATCTGCTATTCGTTATGGTCAATCTGGGCCGCCATCTTGGGGTCGAGCCCGAGACCGCCCTGCGTCGGACCAACGCCAAGTTCACCCGCCGGTTCGAACAGGTCGAGTCGCGCCTGGCTGCACGGGGGAAAACCCCAACGGAAAGCACGCTGGAAGAGATGGACGCGCTTTGGGACGAGGTGAAGATCGAGGAACATCGGGCCAATGGCAAACTCCCGCCGGCAAAGGCCGAGGCCGGAACGTAAAACCGCTAGACAAGCTCTCGGACACTTGCGAGTGTCCCACCTTCACGACCTCCGGAGACGATCATGCCCGCTCGCAAAATTATTATAGACACCGATCCGGGACAGGACGATGCCGTCGCCATTCTGCTGGCGCTTGCCAGCCCCGACGAAATTGAGGTTTTGGGCATTACCGCAGTCGCTGGCAACGTACCCTTAGAGCTGACAGCCAAAAACGCGCGTATTGTCTGTGAACTGGCTGGCCATACCCAGACCCCCGTCTATGCCGGATGCGACCGCCCGTTAGAGCGCCCCCTGATCACAGCAGAGCATGTGCATGGCAAAACTGGCTTGGATGGGCCGGTTCTACCGGATCCGCAGATGCAGCTGTCCGAAGGGCATGCCGTCGATTTCATCATCGACACGTTGCGCGCGCATGAACCAGGCTCCGTTACGCTCTGCCCCCTTGGGCCATTGACCAACATCGCCACAGCGTTCCGCAAAGCGCCTGACATCGTGGACCGGGTTCAAGAGATCGTTTTGATGGGAGGGGCATATTTCGAAGTTGGAAACATCACCCCAACCGCCGAATTTAACATTTACGTCGATCCAGAAGCTGCAGATATTGTGTTCAAATCTGGACGCCCCATTGTGGTGATGTCGCTTGATGTCACGCATAAAGCTCTGGTGACCAAGACGCGCAACGATGCCTTCCGTAGAATTGGAAACAAGGCCGGTGTCGCGGTGGCCGAGATGACCGATTTCTTTGAACGGTTCGACAAGAACAAATACGGCTCGGAAGGTGCTCCGTTACACGACCCTTGCGTGACAGCCTATCTTATCAAGCCCGAACTGTTTACCGGGCGGCTGGTGAATGTCGAGGTCGAGACCCAATCAGAGCTGACCCTGGGCATGACTGTTGCCGATTGGTGGGGTGTTACCGACAGAAAACCCAACGCCCTGTTCATCGGAGAAATTGACGCTGGCGGGTTCTTTGATCTGCTCACGGATCGGCTGGCCCGACTATGAGCGCCGCACTTCGCCTTGCCCGCCCCGAGGATCTGGAACGTCTGGTTGGTCTGGTCGCCGCCTTTCACGCCGAAGAAGGCATTACCCAGGATGCCGATCAGACGCGCAATGCGCTTGCCCCTCTTCTAGAGGGAATACCTTTTGGGTGCATCTACCTGATTGGCCCCGGTCGCGCACCCTTGGGCTATGTCATCCTGACCTTTGGGTGGTCGGTTGAATTCGGCGGCATGGATGGATTCGTGGATGAGATCTATATTCGTCCCGCCGTGCGAGGGCGTGGAATTGCCTCTGAAGTCTTGCTGGATTTGCCCAAGGCGTTGGCAAACGCGGGGCTCACAGCTTTGCATCTTGAAGTCGATCGTACAAACGAGACTGCGCAGAAACTGTATCTACGTACAGGTTTCAAGCCTCGTGACCGCTATATGCTGATGAGCAAAACCCTTTGATCCATTTCTGTGTGGCTGAACAACAAGACCACCCGCGAAAGATTGACAGACCCTACCGGGCCTCACCGCGACGGATGTAAACCGGAGCTTCAAGGTTTGCCACCGGATCGTCAGGGGACACTGCCGTACCGGTGATCGGATATGTTCCAGGCTCTGAGCAAGCAACCAGAAATACAGTGCTGAGTGCAGACGCTACCAGAAGAAGTTTCGAACCATTCATAGTGTTCCCCTTATCTGTTATTTCAATATGATACGAATGCGCACTACAGAACAAAAAGGAAAAAGTTCACACATAAGGATCGCTAGCGCAGGCCCCCTATATAAGTCATTAATATATCTAGATAATACTATTCATAACCTCCCAAGTTTCTTCTGACCCAATCATGCTAAAGTGCCGGTTTGAGATTTAGACATGGGCAAAACCTACAATCCAACACAAAAAACCCGGCCCATTTCCACAGGCCAGGCAATCAAAATTCAGGCTTACAGTTTTCAGCGCTTGAGGATTGAGGCCCCTGCGTATTCGGCAATCTCACCCAGAGATTCTTCGATACGGATCAGTTGATTATACTTGGCTAACCGATCTGACCGCGCCAATGATCCGGTTTTGATCTGACCGCAATTCGTGGCCACTGCCAGATCGGCAATCGTGGCATCTTCGGTCTCGCCCGAGCGGTGCGACATCACATTGGTATAGCGTGCGCGATGGGCCATATCGACGGCGCGCAGCGTCTCGGTCAGCGATCCGATCTGGTTCACCTTGACCAGCATCGAGTTGGCGCAGCCGCGTTCAATCCCTTCCGCCAGTCGCGTGGGGTTGGTGACGAACAGATCGTCGCCCACCAGTTGCACCTTGTCGCCGATGGCGTCGGTCAGGGCCTTCCAGCCGTCCCAGTCATCCTCAGACATACCGTCTTCGATTGAGATGATCGGATAGTCGTTGACCAGAGCGGCCAGATAGTCGGCATTTTCTTCCGAGGTCAGGCTCTTGCCCTCACCGGACAGGACGTATTTGCCGTCTTTGTAATACTCGGTCGCGGCGCAGTCCAAAGCCAGATGGATTTCCTCACCCGGCTTGTAGCCCGCCTTTTCGATGGATTTCAGAATGAAATCCAGTGCCTCGCGCGTGCTGGCGATGTTTGGGGCAAAGCCGCCCTCGTCGCCGACACCTGTGGCCAGACCTGCCGACGACAGCTCTTTCTTCAGAGTGTGGAACACCTCGGACCCCATGCGCACCGCGTCGCGGATATTCGCGGCCGAGGTCGGCATGATCATAAATTCCTGAATGTCGATCGGGTTGTCAGCATGTTCGCCACCGTTGATGATGTTCATCATCGGCACGGGCAGGATACGGGCCGAGGTGCCGCCGACATAGCGGAACAGCGGCTGCGTGGTGAAATCCGCTGCCGCCTTGGCCGTTGCCAGCGAAACGCCCAGGATGGCGTTTGCGCCGAGACGGCCTTTGTTCTCGGTGCCGTCCAGTTCGATCATAGTCTGGTCGATCGCCACCTGCTCGGTCGCGTCGAACCCAACCAGTTCTTCGGCGATCTCACCATTTACGGCGGCAACCGCTTCGAGCACGCCCTTGCCCATATAGCGCGATTTGTCGCCATCACGCTTTTCGACCGCCTCATAGGCGCCGGTCGAGGCACCCGACGGGACGGCGGCACGGCCCATGGTGCCGTCTTCCAGGATCACGTCCACTTCGACGGTCGGGTTGCCCCGGCTGTCCAGAATTTCGCGTGCATGGATGTCGATGATGGTGCTCATGAGGCCCGTCCCTGTGGCTGCAATCAGTTGCCAGCCTCATATCAGTATAGGGCAAAAAGTAAACCACTCATGTTATCGCTAACACAGATCTGAGAGCCTGTTTGCGCAAACCTGCGACGATCCGTCAGGCCGCGACAGCCAGCGACCGCGCCAGACGCCGTTCGCGCAGGAATGTATAGAGCCCCGACCCCAGGATCAGCGAGGCACCGGCAACCGTCATCATATCCGGGCGTTCCCCGAACATCAGCATTCCGGCCGCGATAGAAAACACCAGCCGGGTGTATCGGAACGGGGTCAGGGCCGAAGCATCGCCAATCCGCATTGCACTGACAATCCCGTAATACCCCAGAACACCAAATCCAATCGCGCCCAGGAACGGCCCGAATTGCGCCTGGTTCAGTGCAACGACCGGCTGGCCGGCCATCGAGATCAGCACAAAACCGGCAATGGTAACCGCCCCATAGGCCTGCATCGCAACTACTGCCGAGGCCACACGCACATCCAGCCTGCGTGTGATCAGATCGCGGGCGGCAATAGCCACAACGCTGGCCACGACGAAAAGGGTTTCCGGCTGGAACCCGTCCAACCCCGGTCGGATGATCAAGAGAACACCGATGAAACCAACGCCGATTGCGCTCCATCGCCGCCATCCAACCTGCTCGCCCAGGAACAACGCCGCCCCCATTGTAACGACCAAAGGCATTGCCTGAAACACCGCGGCAACCGTTGACAAATCGACCAGAGACAGCGCGGTCACAAAAGCCACGGCCCCGAACCCCTCGCAGAGCGCACGTATCAGGGGCAAAGTCTGCCACGCGGCAGCATCAAAGATGCGTTTGCGGGTGAACACCGCCATACCAACAAAGACCAGACCACAGGAAAGGCCCAAAAGAACCATGATCTGTCCTGTTGGCACTGTGACCGACAGGTGTTTGATGAACATATCTTCAAGTGCAAAGGCCGCCATTGCGCCGACGACCAGCAAAATGCCGTTCACGTTGTTCATAGTTTTGTCCGTAGAATATTGCGGCGCGTTCAGCCGGTCATATCCAAGCAAAAGCCGATGCCGGGCGGTCAGGCAAGCAATATCCGCCTGGGAATCATGAATTCCCGTGCGCAGGCCGTTCGTTTTTTGTGATGGATCAGTCGTGGTCTAGCGGAACGCCATACAGTTCCAGCCGGTGCCCTTTCAGCTTGTAGCCCAGCTTAGCTGCAATCTTTTCCTGTAGCGCTTCGATCTCAGGGTCTACAAATTCGATGACTTCACCTGACTGCATGTCGATCAAGTGATCATGATGGTCCCGTTCGGCATCCTCGTACCGCGCGCGACCATCACCGAATTCCAGACGCTCTAGAATCCCGGCCTCTTCGAACAGTTTGACGGTCCGATAGACGGTGGCGATGGAAATACCAGAATCAACCTGCGAGGCGCGCGAATAGAGCTCTTCGACATCGGGATGATCATCGCTTTGTTGCAGCACCTGTGCAATCGTGCGGCGCTGTCCTGTCATACGCAGGCCTTTGGCTTCGCAACGGGCGATGATCGTGTCGGACATAGGGACCCTCGGCATATATTCGGTTCTCTGTATTAAACCGTATGCGTGATCGGCGCTACAGGGGATTTACCGGCTAAGCTACAAGGCGTAGATCGGCCCAGATTGGCAAGTGATCCGAGGCGATATGCGCGGGTCGCACCGAATGCACGCCATGCAAAACAGCCTCAAGCCCCGCGCCGAGCGCGATCCGATCCAGCGCGCCCAGCGGCTGTGCCGCTGGAAAGCTGGGGAATGGTGGAAGAAAGTGCATATCCGGGGCCAGGTGATCCAGAACCGGCTGTCGGGACCATTCATTGAAATCCCCCGCCCAGACAGTTGGCAAATCCTCTAGATTCGCATCGCACCGTCTGAGGTGGGTGATTTGCTGACGGCGTGAGGCGGGCAAGAGCCCCAGATGCATGCCCATCACCCGAAGCGGACCGATTGGTGTGTCAAACTCGACCCTGACAGCCCCACGCGGTTCCAGCCCCGGTAATTCGTGATGCCCGGTCTGCCGGACACGGATCGCATCACCCCGCCAGATCACTGCATTCCCATGCCACCCCAAGCTGCCAGCCCCACCCAAATCAACGATCTGCCATCCCGCTTCGTCCAGCATGAAATGCGGCAGGGCCGCAGGGCGCGGAGGCAATCGTTTGTCGGCCTCTTGCAAGACGACAATATCGGCCTGCAGGCTTTCGATGACCTGAAGAATCCTCTGGGGCTGTCGACGTAGATCCAGTCCGACACATTTCTGAATATTATAGCTGGCGATGCGCAGGATTGCGGTCTGAGACATGGGTTCCTGAAAGTCCGTTTGAGATCGCAGGATTGCGCTGCTCATCGTTGATTGCAAGCCGGCTTCACCAAAGCAAGCGCATGGCGAAACACCGACGTAGCTGACTGCGAAAACAGGTGTGAGGAACTCATGTACCGCAGAAGGTCGCCTGAACAACCTCATCCTGTGCCGGTGGCCGTGTCAGATCCAAAGCGCCGGGTTGATCCTCATAGGGCCGGGACAGCACATTGTTCAGCCGGTGGAATGGGTCAAAATCCCCCTGCACCGCCGCCTGGATCATCTGTTCGACCCGGTGGTTGCGCGGGATAAAGGCCGGATTGGCCTTGTTAATCACCTCAGCAGGTTTTTTTTCACGAGACAGCCGCGACCGCCAACCGTCTGCCCATTGATCAAAGGCCTGCGGATCGGTGAATTGATCCCGCGCCTGATCGCCGCCCAGCGCCCGGAAGGTATTGGTGAAATCCGCCTGGTTCTGCGCCATGCAATTCAGCAAGTCCGAGATCATCTCAAGATCGCCGTCTTCCTGCGTCACAAGACCGATCTTGGCCCGGAACTTTGTAAGCCAGTGCTGCTGTATCAGGTCGGGCATCGCATGGACGATCTCGGTAGCCTCAGCAACGGCGGCCTCTTTATCCTCGAACTGCTGGATCAGCGCGGTCGCCAGTTGCGCCGCATTCCAGACGGCGATTTCGGGCTGGTTGGAGTAGGCATAGCGACCCATGCGGTCGATCGAGCTGTAGACGGTATTGGGATGATAGTTATCCATGAAGGCGCAAGGGCCGTAATCAATGGTTTCGCCTGAGATCGAGCAGTTGTCAGTATTCATCACCCCATGGATGAATCCCACACCCATCCATGCGGCAATCAACTGCGATTGTGCGTCGACAACAGCGCGCAAAAGACCCATCGGGCCGTCGGCCTGCGGGTAATGGCGCTGGATGGCATAATCTGTCAGTCGACGCAGACTGTCCAACTGTCCACGCGCGGCAAAGACCTGAAAGCTGCCTACACGCAGGTGGCTTTGCGCGACACGGGTCAGGATCGCACCGGGCATCGGGCCTTCGCGAAAAATGGCCTCGCCGGTTTCGACCGCCGCCAGCGCCCGCGTGGTTGGTATGCCCAGCGTGTGCATCGCCTCAGAGACCACATATTCGCGCAACACCGGCCCCAGCCATGCGCGCCCGTCGCCCTGACGGGAAAACGGTGTGGGGCCTGATCCTTTCAACTGTATATCCCGGCGGACGCCATCCGTCCCAACCGTCTCACCCAGCAAAACCGCGCGCCCGTCCCCAAGCTGGGGGTTATAATTTCCGAACTGATGCCCTGAATAGAGCTGTGCAATCGGTTCTGCCCCCTCTGGCAGGACGTTGCCGGAAAAGGCCTCGGCCATTTCATGCACCTCGCCGGGCGTGATTCTCAGAATCTGCGCAAGATCGGAGTTGAAAGCAATCAAGCGAGGCGCACGGACCGGCACCGGCGCTTGCCGCGCATAAAAGCTGTTTGGCAAACGGGCGTAACTGTTGTCGAAGGGGATCATCAGGGTCATTGCCCAAACATATTCCTGATCGGGACGAATACCATAGCGGATCGTTCAAACCCGTGCATAATCTCTCAGAAACACCCGAGGCCCCATGACCGCACAAGAGATCATCCAACACCTGAACCTGCAACGCCACCCCGAGGGCGGCTGGTTCCGCGAAACCTGGCGCGCCAAGAACCAGAGCCGTGCGACCGGAACCTGCATCTATTTCCTGCTGCCCGAGGGCGAGGCCAGCCATTGGCACCGCGTCGATGCGACCGAGATCTGGCTGTATCACGCAGGGGCACCCTTGGTGCTGTCGCTCAGCGCAACCGAAACTGGCCCGGCGACCGACCACATGCTGACCCCGGACCTGTCGCAAGGCGCACCACAACTGATCGTGCCCAAGGATCACTGGCAGGCCGCGCGCAGCAGCGGGGCCTATACGCTGGTCTCTTGCACCGTGTCCCCGGGGTTTGAATTCGACGGGTTCGAACTCGCCGCCCCAGGGTTCGACATCCCCCGAGGCTGACCGATGGATCACCGCGCCCTCATCGCATCACTCCCGGCCGAGGCCAAAGACCGGCTGCAGATGCGGTCTGACGCGGCGGGTCTGAGGCACTTGGTTCTGTATCTATTGGTGCTGAGCGCAACGAGTACAGGCATCGCCGTGCAAATCCCGCTCTGGCCGCTGCTGATCCTGCCGCAAGGCGTGCTGCTGGTGTTTCTGTTCACCCTCAGCCATGAATGCACCCACAAAACGCCGTTTCGGACTGGCTGGATGAATGATGCGGTTGGGCATCTTGTCTCAATCCCAATCGCCCTGCCCTTTACCTGGTTTCGATACTTTCACCTCGCGCATCACAAATGGACCAACCACCCGGACAAAGACCCCGAACTGGGGGGCAAACCGCGGCCCGACAGCTGGCCGAGCCTGCTGATCTATCTGAGTGGTTGGCCCTATTGGTCTGGAATGGCGCGCGTTGTGATCAGTAACGCAATGGGCCGGATCGAGGCGCCCTATTTGCCGCATCGCCAACATAAGGCCATGCGGATTGAGGCCCGTGTCCTGCTGGCCATTTACGCGCTTGCAGGGGCAAGCCTGCTGGTGTCACCTCTGGTGGTCAGCTTATGGCTGTTGCCGGTCTTGGTGGCACAGCCCGTTCTTCGGCTGTACCTGCTTGCGGAACACGGTCTCTGCCCGCCGGTGGCGAATATGCTTGAAAACTCGCGCACTACGTTCACCAACCGATTGGTCCGATTTCTGGCCTGGAACATGCCCTATCACGCCGAACACCACGCCTTTCCAAACGTGCCGTTTCACCAGCTGCCAACGCTGCATGACTGGACCAAAGCACATTTGAAATCGACCTCTGACGGGTATTCAGATTTTACGTCAGACTACGTTCGCTCGATGGAACGCTGACCATCCCGCCCCCGACCAGTGCCTTAACCCCTGTAGTGCCGGGACAAGAGGTCGGCAGCCCGCGCACGACACGGACAGCAAGATAGGCAAAGGCCTGTGCTTCCAGCATATCCCCATCCAGACCAACCGCTTCGACCGGCTCCACCGGACAATCCAGCGAAACGCGCAGCATCTCCATCAGGACCGGGTTATGCCGTCCCCCTCCTGTCACCAACACACGCGACGGCGGTTCCGGGCAATGCTCGATCCCTTGCGCAACTCCGGCGGCGCACATGCCGGTAAGCGTGGCAACTGCATCAGCATCTGATAATTCCTGAACCAGGCGGATCATCTCGGCAAAGTCGTTCCGGTCCAGCGATTTCGGCGGCATCCTGTTAAAGAAAGGCTCTGCCAGAAACAGTTCAAGTGCTCCGGCCTCGACCCTACCGCCGCGCGCAACCGCGCCGTCGCGATCCATGGGCAGACCCAGACGTTCCTGCATCAGATCATCAACCGGTGCGTTGGCCGGACCGGTGTCAAAAGCCAAGAGCGCACCTGGTATTTCAGGGCCATCAAACCTGGGATCTACATAGGTCAGGTTCCCGACCCCACCCAGGTTCAGAAAACAAAGCGGTTGGTTGGCCTCAATCCACTTGGCACAGGCAAAGTGGAAAAAGGGCGCAAGCGGAGCGCCCTCGCCCCCCATCGCCACATCATCGCTGCGGAAATCCCAAACGACGGGGACACCCAAGGCCTGCGTCAGGCCATCGCCGTCACCCACCTGCAACGTGCCGCGCCCGCTTGGTTCATGCGCTAGGGTCTGACCATGAAGCCCGATCAGATCAATCTTGTCGAAGTCCGCCAGTATTTCGGCATGGGCAAGCGTAACCAATTCCGCCGCGGCATCCACCTCGGGGCCATGCCACTGTCCCAATGCAGCACGAAGCGTTTTCCGCTCCGCATCTGAATAGGCGCGGTATCCGGTGGGCCCAAAGCCAAGAATTCTGTAACCGTCCGTTTTGATCACCGCCGCGTCCACGCCATCCAGCGAGGTCCCCGACATTGCACCCAATGCAGTCAATACGCCTGATTTGCTAATTGCCCGACCCACGCCAGCCCTCTTTCGCCAGTTCGCGCCCGTTCTGTCGTCGCGTTGTCCACAACCTGCACGTTAACGCAAACCCAAGGCAAGCCAGATCACATAAGCCGCGTGTTTTTCTTGGACAAGGTGCCTTTTCCTTGTCAGCCCCACCGCCTATACACTGCCCCGCAACATTAACCCAAAGGGCACGATATGACCTACCACCCCAAATCGGATTTCATCGCCACGATGATCGAGCGCGGCTTTCTGGCTGACTGCACCGATTATCAGGGCCTTGACGAGGCGCTGATCAGCGGGTGTCAGTCGGCGTATATCGGGTTTGATGCAACGGCAAAGTCCCTACATGTGGGCAGCCTGATCCAGATCATGATGCTTCGCTGGTTCCAGAAAACAGGTCATAAGCCGATCACCCTGATGGGCGGCGGCACCACGAAGGTGGGCGATCCGTCCTTCCGGTCAGATGAGCGCCCCCTGCTGGGCCCGGACCAGATCAACGCCAATATCGCAGGCATCAGAAAGGTGTTTGCCGCCTATATCGACTATGATAGCGACGCAGAAAACGCAGCACTGATGCTGAACAACGAAGAGTGGCTGGACGACCTAAATTACCTCGACTTCCTGCGCGACATCGGCCGGCATTTCTCGGTCAACCGGATGTTGGCCTTTGAATCGGTGAAATCCCGGCTGGACCGCGAGCAATCGCTGTCCTTCCTCGAATTCAATTACATGATCCTGCAGGCCTATGACTTCCTTGAACTGAACCGTCGCTATGGCTGTGTCCTACAGCTTGGCGGTAGCGATCAGTGGGGCAATATCGTCAACGGTATCGACCTGACCCGTCGCGTGTTGGATAACGAGATCTATGGCCTGACCTCACCCCTGCTGACCACCAGCGATGGCAAGAAGATGGGCAAATCGCAAGACGGTGCGGTCTGGCTGAATGCCGAGATGCGCTCACCCTATGAGTTCTGGCAGTTTTGGCGCAACACCACCGACGCGGATGTTGGGCGGTTCCTTAAGCTGTACACCGAACTGCCTGTGGATGAGTGTGACCGCCTTGGCGCATTGCAGGGGTCCGAGATCAACGAGGCCAAGATCCGCCTGGCAAACGAGGTCACCTCCTTGCTGCACGGGGCCGAGGCTGCGGCAAACGCCGAGGCCACCGCTCGCGAAGTGTTCGAAAAAGGTGGCGTCGGGAACGATCTGCCGACCCTAACGGTCGGCGAAGCAGACTTGCCGATATCCATCGTGCAACTGATCGTACAGTCTGGCCTGGCGAAATCTGGCAAAGAGGCCAAGCGCCTGATTGCAGAAAACGGCGCCAAACTGGACGACGCTTCTTTAACAGACGCGGGATTGATGATCGACGCAGGCGCCTTGTCCTCGCCAATCAAACTAAGCGCCGGCAAGAAACGGCACGCGCTGGTTCAGTTGGGTTAACTAAGACCTCTGAAAGAAAAACGGCCACCTAATTGGGTGGCCGTTTCTGTTTTGCATGAGCAAATCCGTCACTTGCAGGCTTATCGCTTGCCCCCTTTGCCTCCGCCGTTTCCATGGCCGCCGCCGCCATTACCGTGACCTCCGCCGTGGCCGTTGTTACCTCCACCGTTTCCGGTGCCGGGGCCAGAGCCGCCATTATTGCCCCCGCCATTGCCGGGGTTCCCAGCGTTTCCATTGCCATTTCCGGGGCCGTTACCGCCTTTACCCGGACCATTGCCCCCTTTGCCGGGACCATTGCCATTTCCAGGTTTGCCGGGGCCATCGCCACCTCCATTGCCGGGGTCATCACCTGGGTTGTCGTCACCGGGATCATCCCCACCACCGTTACCCGGATCATCACCCGGGTTATCGCCACCCGGATCATCGCCACCGCCGTTGCCGGGACCGTTACCGCCCGACCCCCCGGACCCTGTTCCACCGCCGCCAACCGGCGTGACCGGACGGCTTGGGTCCGAACTGCGGTCTTCGCCCGCATTTGCCGCGCTTACGATTGATGCTGTCGGAAAGTCGGTCAACAAGGCGGCCAACCCCGGGCATTGCGCGGATGTGTTTCGCAATGTGGTTTCGAAATCCGCACGTTTCTGCAAGCGCTCCAGAAAGCTGGGGGTTACCTGCGTGCACTCACACATGGTCGCATAATCGCCGCTGTTTGCAGCATTCCGCGCCGTTTTCCAGTTGCAGACCTCTGGTGCAGCGGCCGCACTTCCAGCCGCCATAATCCCCAGAAACGGAGCGGCAACCAAAGCGGAAAGCCCTGATTTGGTTCCAATTCGCATAGTTTGTCCTCCTCAAATGCGCCACCCAGACGCTCGATTGCGTTCAGTGTCGATTTGAGATTTCAACATTAAGAACGCCTGAAGCTGACCTGAGAAAGCCTTGAGGAAGGGCCGCCTGCCCGACGCCCCCCTATGGACACTGTCCCTTGGCTGATATTAAATGAACGTATGTTCATATCTTTTGGAAGGAGATCCAGATGCACCTATCGACCACCGCAGCCATTGTCACCGGAGGCGCCTCGGGGCTGGGTGAGGCAACGGCCCGCTTTTTTGCAGAAAACAATGCACAGGTAACCATTCTGGACCGGGATGTGGACCGAGGCAGCCAGGTCGCAACAGAAATTGGCGGGCATTTCGCCCAGACGGATGTAACCGATGAAACATCCGTGGCCGCGGCCATCGCCCATGCCCGTGAGAAGATGGGAGCGATCAACGCGGCAGTGAATTGCGCCGGGATCGCGGTTGGCATGAAAACCGTAGGCAGGGATGGCCCGCACCCGCTTGATGCATTTCAGCGCACGATAGACATCAACCTTGTGGGTACATTCAACGTTTCACGCCTTGCAGCCGCGGAAATGGCAAAGAACGACCCAGAACCGGATGGCGCGCGTGGGGTTATCATCAACACGGCTTCAATTGCCGCCTTTGATGGGCAAAAGGGTCAGGCTGCCTATGCCGCTTCGAAAGGCGGTGTGGTGGGTATGACACTGCCCATGGCACGGGATCTAGCCGCGTCCGGTATCCGCGTGATGACCATCGCACCCGGAATCTTTATGACTCCGATGCTGGCCGGGCTGCCCGAAGAGGTGCAGCAACAACTGGCCTCTGACGTTCCCAACCCTGTGCGCCTTGGCGACCCCCGCGAATACGGGCGACTGGCCGGGTTCATCGTCGAAATGGGTTACCTGAACGGCGAGGTCATCCGTATCGACGGCGCGCTGCGAATGCGCTGAGCGTGGCTGATCACCTACCGATGAAAACAGCTCGCTCAAATGAACTGTGGTCGGATAGCCGGCCACAGCCCGAAAGCTGATCTAGGCGCCCTCGGCCTTTTCCTCGAGGATCAGCCACTCTTCCTCGGCTGCGGCCAGCTTTTCCTGCCGCTCGACCAAAGCCTCGGTCGCTTTCTGAAACTTAACAAGTTCACGGCTGAAAAGCTCGGGATCGGACATCAGCTCTTCAAGCTTTCCGATTTCCGCCTCAAGCCGCTCAATCTCGGCAGGCAATTTCTCAAGACGGTGTTTCTCTGAAAATGATAGCCCCAGTTTCGGCTGCGCCTCTTGCTTTACCTTTGGCTTGGAAGCTTTTGTTTTTACTTCTTTCTTATCAGCCACCTCGCCGCGCTGAGCGAGGTAGTCCGACCACCCCCCGGCATAGACGGTTGCACGGCCGTTACCCTCCATCGCGATGGTCGTTGCGGCCACACGGTCCAAGAAATCCCGGTCGTGACTGACCAGCAAAACGGTGCCGTCATAATCGTCCAGCAGTTCCTGCAACAGATCCAGTGTTTCCACATCCAGATCGTTGGTCGGTTCGTCCAATACCAGCAGGTTCGACTGTTTGGCCATCAGCTTTGCCAGCAGCAAACGAGCTTTTTCCCCACCGGACAGTGACTTAACGGCTGCTCTGGCCTGCCCCTCGTCAAACAGAAACTCCTTGAGGTAGCCGACCACATGCTTGGGTTGGCCGCCGACCATCACCTGATCCGCCTTGCCGGAAACACGCATCTCGGGGTCACCGGTCAGGCTGTCCCAAAGGCTCATTTCGGGGTCCAGCTGCGCGCGGGTCTGGTCGAAAACCGCAATCTCAAGATTGGTGCCCAGCGTGACCGACCCCTCATCCGGGTTCTCTTGTCCTAACAGCATTTTCAGCAATGTTGTCTTGCCGACGCCGTTTGGGCCAACAAAGGCCACGCGGTCGCCCCGCTGTACCAACAGGTCAAAGTTGCGCACGATCTGATGATCACCAAAAGACTTGGATAGGCCTTTGGCTTCAAACACTTTTCGCCCTGATTTTGGTCCAGACTCAAGGGTCATCGCGGCCGAACCCTGACGTTTTATCTGTGCGGCTTTTTCAGATCGAAGGTCCTGCAAGGCGCGGACCCGACCCTGGTTGCGCTTGCGACGGGCGCTGATGCCCTCGACGGCCCATCGCGCCTCGGACTTGATCAGACGGTTCAGCTTATGACGTTGCTGGTCCTCTTCCTCCCAGATCTTGTCGCGCCAAGCCTCGAATGCCGTAAATCCCTGCTCCTGCCGTCGGACCGCCCCACGATCGATCCATAGCGTCGCGCGGGTCAAGGCGCGCAGAAAGGCACGGTCGTGTGAGATCAGCACATAGGCCGTCCGTGTCGATCCCAGCTCACGCTCGAGCCAGGCGATGGCTTCGATGTCAAGATGGTTGGTCGGCTCGTCCAGCAGCATCAAATCCGGGGCTTCGCCCATCAGCTTGGCCAGCGCGGCACGGCGGCGTTCACCGCCCGAGGCCGTCTCAACAGCGCGCGCCGGGTCGAATTTCAGCCCTTCGCCTGCGCGTTCGACTTTGTAAAGCTCACCCGGCTCTAACCCGCTGGAGGCATAGTCGCCGAGCGTAGCAAACCCTTCCATTCCGGGGTCTTGCTCCATGTAACCGACTGACTTACCCGGGGGAATTACAATCTCGCCCTTGTCCGCTTCCACCAAACCGGCCATCACCTTCATCAAAGTTGACTTGCCGGATCCGTTCCGCCCAACCAGAGCGACGCGGTCGCCTGGTTGAACCACCAGATCAAGGTCTGAAAAAACCGGATCGCCCCCGAAAGTCAGGGAAATGCCGGACATCTGCAATAAAGGGATTCTTGCCATGCCCGCCAGCTAACCCCGCAGCGTCGAGCCGTCAACGGCGATTACCCGGCAACGGCCCGCAGCAAACGTTTACGTGCGGGCGGAATGGCGCAGATTTCGAGGCCGGTAAAGACATGCAAAGTGTTCATGTGACGGTCAACGACTGCGTGGTCACTGACCCAGCCGCCCATCATCAAGTAAGTACGCAGCAAAGGGGGCATGCGCATCATGGCTTTTTTGGCATCCGGGCGCCGACGCAATCTCGCGGCGAACCGGAAAACATCTGGGGCCTTGACCCGTGGCAACCAGCGTTTCGGGGCCAGATGGCGATGTTTCAACATCGCAAAAGCATCAAGATATTCCGCCGTTTCTGTACCCGCAAACGAAGAGCAGCCAAACAGCATCTCAACATTATTCTGATCGACAAATGCAGTCATCGCCCCCCAGGCAACACGCAGAATGTCTGGGTCGTTTCGACCAGGATGCACGCAAAAGCGCCCCATCTCGACCATACGCCCCTTAAACCCTTCAAGTGCCGAGAGGTCATAGAACTGGGCGGAATAGCTTTGGCCAATCTCGGCCCCGCGCTCCATCATCAACAAGCGAAAGCAGCACACGAGTTTACCGTTGGCACGCATATCCTCGACCAGAATATGCGTACAACGGCTGTCGAACTCATCCTGATCCACCTGATCAGTCCCGAAAGCCAGTGTTCGAAGACACTGTGCCGCCGCAACATCCTGCGGTGTTTGCGCCTGACGCGCACGGTACCGGCCCTTGCCGAGCAATAGTGCCATGGTCGCATCCTCCTGGGTTGCTGACCTGTTTCGTCTTGCAGGGTCAATAACACAGGATTTGTGACCGCCCTGTGAAGTTGACAAGACGTGACTATGAATTAGTTGGTCGCGCCAGGAATGTTTGCCGGGTTGAAGTTGCCGATATTGCCAAGCAGCTGCCGCAAGAACCCACGGTTCTGAACTGAGGATTCGGTAATACGACGATCCAGCGTCACAACGTTTCCATCCTCAAGGCCAAAGCGTTCAATATTGCGCACGACACCTCGGTCATCGAAGCTGATCGCCACAAGCTCGCGCGAGACGATTTTCGGTCGTTTCGGACCATAATGACGAACGCGTGATGTCACATAATAAAAGCCGGAATCGCGAACGACGCCTGAAGTACTGGGCGCGCCAACGGATTCGAGTACGCTTTCACGTGTATCTACACCCACCTGAATTTCGGCCAGGTCCTCGGCTGTGGGGACATATCCGTGTTTCTTGAAGACCGGAGCACACGCACCAGCAGCGGTCAGACAGGCCGCAAATACGAGCGTTCTGGACGCTGGTTTCAACCTGCTCATAACTTTCAACATTCACACCCTCTTGCCTTGGGACCGTGCGGCCCCTATCCGATTACATCAAACCGCCACCCCGGTTCAACACACGAAAGGGCCACGTATGAGCAACCAGACATCTTTAAGGGTCGCCGACCTGCCTCAGAACGCACCGACGCCCTTTGAAATTCGCCCTGACGCACAGGAGTTGGATGTCTTAAAGAACGAGTTGAGCCTGCTTGGGCTACGTAAGCTGAGTTTTGTCGGCGAGGTGCGTGCGCATGGAAAGCGTGATTGGGCGCTTTCAGGAAAACTGGGGGCAACCGTGATTCAACCCTGTGTCGTGACGCTGACACCGGTTACCACGCGGATCGACATTCCGGTGACCCGGATGTTTCTGTCAGATTGGACAAACCCTGACGAGGAAGAGTTCGAAATCCCGGAAGGTGACGAATCTGAGCCGCTAGGGACCGAAATCGTTCTGACCGAGGTCATGTCCGAAGCGCTGGCACTTGCCCTGCCCCAGTATCCCCGGAAAGAAGGTGCCGAATTGGAACAGGCGGGCTTTACCGAACCCGGCAAACAGGCAATAACGGATGAAGATGTCAAACCCTTTGCGGGCTTGGCCGGGCTGCGCGATGCACTGAAAAAAGACGAGTGACACGGGCCTGAAATCCTGTCATAGCAGGCGCTCAGAAAAATCGCTTGAACATGCTGAGAATCGCAGTATTTTCGCGCGCTCATCGGAATTTGGGTTGGACATCGCGGGGCCCGTCCCCTAAACGCGCGTCAAACCACGAGAAAAACGAAGAATGAAACCTGGCCCGCAGCGAATCTGCCGGCCCTTAGTAGACAAAGGTTGAGACCATGGCTGTCCAACAGAACAAAGTTTCCAAGTCGCGTCGCAACAACCGCCGCGCGCACGACGCTCTGGTTGCTGCAAACCCGAACGAATGCGCCAACTGTGGTGAGCTGAAGCGCCCGCACCACGTCTGCGCGTCCTGCGGCCACTATGATGACCGCGAAGTCGTCGCTCAGGCCGACGAAATCGACCTGGACGAAGACGCGGCCTAAGCCCTAAAAGCGCAGGCCAAGCATGACAGAACAGCCCACGCACGCCGGACGGATTACCATCTCGGTTGACGCAATGGGCGGAGATTCGGGGCCCGCTGCTGTTGTGGCGGGGATCGCCAAATCGGCGGATAAGAACCCCGATATCGCGTTCATCTTGCACGGGCCTGAGGCCATGTTGCGCAAACTTGTCGCAAAACGGCGTGTCCTGAACGGGCGCGTCGTTTTTCGTGATTGTCCCGATGTGGTCACGATGGAGGACAAGCCCAGCCAGGTCGTCCGGCACGGTAAGCAAACTTCGATGTGGTCCACACTGGAGTCGGTACGTCAGGGTGAAGCCCATGGCGCGGTCTCCTGTGGCAACACCGGCGCATTGATGGCCCTGTCGATGATGCGTCTACGTAAGCTGCCGGGGGTAAACCGCCCGGCAATCGCTATTTTGTGGCCCTCGCGCAATCCGCAGGGCTTCAATGTAATGCTGGACGTAGGCGCCGATGTGCGCGCGGACGCCAAGGACCTGCTGCAATATGCTTTGATGGGTGCCTCTTATGCCCGAAACGGCATGGCGTTGGAACGTCCCCGGATCGGCCTTTTGAATGTGGGCACCGAGGAACATAAAGGGCGCGCCGAGCTAAAAGAAGCGCATGGCATGATCTCGGATTTTGCGGATCAGGCCAGCTTTGACTTTGTGGGTTTTGTCGAAGGCAGCGACATCCCGGGAGACAAAGCCGATGTCATTATAACAGACGGGTTTACAGGCAACGTCGCCATCAAGACCGGAGAAGGCACAGCCAGCCTGATCGGAGATCTTCTGCGCGAGGCGTTCAAATATTCTCCGCTCTCACGACTGGCCTCGATCCTTGCAATCACATCTTTGCAGCGGTTGAAGAAACGAATTGATCCTCGGCGCGTGAATGGTGGAGTTTTCCTTGGCCTGAACGGAACCGTCGTCAAATCACATGGTGGTGCAGACTCGACCGGCGTGTCAGCCGCTGTAAAGCTGGCCTTTACCCTGGCCGAGTCCGGCTTCGCCGAAAAATTGGCAGCACGGGTTGCATCGACAGCCGAGCTTGCACAAGATGCCGCAGACACGCCGTCGAAGGCCGGTGAATAACAAAAAAGGCAGTACCCCAGCATGGCAGGCCGTTCAATTATAGTTGGTGTCGGGCACTATTTGCCAGAGCGCATCGTCCCGAATTCCGAGTTCGAAGAAACGCTCGATACGTCTGATGAGTGGATACGGACACGTTCCGGGATCGAACGCCGGCATTTTGCAGCGGAAGACGAAACCACTTCGATTATGGCTACAAAGGCTGCCAGTGCCGCACTGGTCGATGCGGGTCTGGAGGCAGATGATATTGATGCGATTATTCTTGCAACATCGACCGCTGACCTGACGTTTCCCTCTGCCGCAACAATGGTTCAATCGCAGCTTGGCATGACCAAAGGCTTCGCCTTTGACGTACAGGCGGTTTGCGCCGGATTCGTCTATGCCATGACCAATGCCAATGCGCTGATCGTGTCAGGCCAGGCCAAACGCGTGCTGGTCATCGGCGCCGAGACGTTCTCTCGTATCATGGACTGGACCGACCGGTCGACCTGCGTGTTGTTCGGCGACGGCGCCGGAGCGATAATCCTTGAACAGCATGAGGGCGCAGGAACCTCGGACGATCGGGGCATTCTGGCAACCGACCTGAACTCGGACGGGCGCTATAAGGACCTGCTCTATGTGGATGGAGGCGTCTCGACCCAGTCCACAGGCTATCTGCGGATGAAAGGAAACCAGCTGTTTCGGCAGGCAGTTGAACGTCTGACCTCTACCGCAGAAACCTGCCTCGAGAAGGCTGGGCTAAGCCATGAAGATGTGGATTGGATCGTACCGCATCAGGCAAACATTAGAATCATTCAGGGCACAGCCAAGAAATTGGGCGTTCCTATGGAACACGTTGTCGTTACCCTGCAGGACCACGGAAATACCTCGGCCGCATCTATTCCCCTGGCAATGTCTGTTGCGAAACAGCGTGGGCAGTTCAAACAGGGTGATCTGCTGGTCACAGAGGCAATCGGAGGTGGATTGGCCTGGGGCTCAGTCCTCTTGCGGTGGTAACAAGCGCAATTCAGCTTACACACTCGCCCGCAATTCATTGATATTGACAGCGAATTTGCCCTGACCCTATGCTCTGATAGCAACAGGGGAATTGGCATGAGCGACAAAACACTGACCCGAATGGATCTGAGCGAGGCCGTATTTCGTGAAGTTGGCCTTTCACGCAATGAAAGCGCGCAACTGGTCGAGAGCGTTCTGAACCATATGTCCGACGCATTGGTGCGCGGTGAACAGGTGAAGATCTCATCTTTTGGAACGTTCAGTGTTCGGGACAAGACAGCTCGTATCGGCCGCAATCCCAAGACAGGCGAAGAAGTTCCAATTCAGCCTCGCCGTGTTCTCACCTTCCGCCCGTCGCATCTGATGAAAGATCGCGTCGCCGCAGGGAACCGCAAATAAGATCAGGACGGCACGAATATGAGCAAGTCCCCAGACGCCTTTCGCACCATCAGTGAAGTTGCGGACTGGTTGGGTGTGCAGCCGCATGTTCTGCGATTCTGGGAAAGCCGCTTCAATCAGGTGAAACCGGTAAAACGGGCCGGTGGGCGCCGATATTATCGCCCCAACGATATGCGCCTGCTGGGCGGCATCAAGAAGCTTTTGCATGAAGATGGGATCACCATCAAAGGCGTACAGCGCATTTTGCGTGAACAGGGCGTGGCGCATGTTTCTTCAGTGTCCCAGGGCCTGGATGAAATGGCACATCTTGAACCCGCACCCGATGCAAATGTCGTTGTGCCATTCACGGCCAAGCCAGCCCCCCCGCATGAGCAGATACATCTAGATCTTGGCGACGCGCAAAAACCCGAACCGACCCCTGCCCCCGCTCCGCCAAAAGCTGAGCCTGCGGCCCAAGCCCAGCCGTCTTATCCCGACGCCTCGCCCTTGTTGGGTGGGATCGCGACACTGGCCTGGACCCGAGACGCATTCGATGACCAGTTGCTCAGCCAGATAGCACCCATCGCGCAAGAGCTGCGCAGCGTGTTGAACCGAATAGAAAACCGATCGGCGGGATAAGAAAAAAGGCGATGATTTCCTCTTGCCCCCGCCGGGAAAGTCTTTATGAACACCTCAACGTCGGGCTATGGCGCAGCCTGGTAGCGCGTCCGTCTGGGGGACGGAAGGTCGCAGGTTCGAGTCCTGCTAGCCCGACCAAATCACACCGACGTTTATGGCACACAGGCCAGATCCCGCTCTGGCATCAGGGGGGATCGGAATGACCGGCGTATGCCCGAACCAGCAGATAGAGGCGATGATCGCGCGCGGTGAGATTACCGCAAGCCCAGAGGTCATCCCCGCCCAGATTCAACCCGCCAGCCTTGATTTGCGTTTAGGTACAGTTGCTTACCGGGTACGTGCCTCGTTTCTGGCAGGCGAAGGTCGCACCGTAGCCGAACGTTTGTCGGAATTTGAGATGCACCGCATCGATATCTCTGAAGGTGCTGTGCTGGAAAAGGGCTGTGTCTATCTAGTGCCGTTGATGGAATCGCTGGCCCTGCCCCAGGGGCTGAGCGCGGCCGCCAATGCAAAAAGCTCGACTGGGCGGCTGGACCTTCTGACGCGCACGATCACCGATGGCGGGACCGAGTTTGACCGGGTGCCTGCAGGCTATACCGGCCCCTTGTATGCCGAGATCTGCCCCCGCTCATTCTCGGTTCTGGTGCGTCCGGGAATGCGGCTGAACCAAATCAGGTTCCGGCAGGGACAGGCCGTGCTGAGCGATACCGATCTAAGCGCCCTGCACGCCGAATCCCCGCTGGTCGATGGCCCCGCTGTCATTCAAGACGGGCTCGGGTTCTCGGTGGACCTGCGGCTGCCCGACACCGATTTGGTGGGCTACCGCGCCAAACCTCATACGGGTGTCATTGATCTGGACCGGATCGGCGAATACGACCCGCAGGAATATTGGGAAGAGGTGCGTACCACCGATGGGCGCATCATCCTCGACCCCGGTGCGTTTTACATTCTGGTCAGCCGCGAGGCGGTGCATATCCCGCCGATGTATGCGGCTGAAATGGCCCCTTATCTGGCGATGGTCGGGGAATTCCGGGTGCATTATGCCGGTTTCTTCGATCCCGGTTTTGGCCATGCCGCCGCAGGTGGCGAAGGATCACGCGGAGTGTTGGAAGTCCGCTGTCACGAGGCCCCATTTGTATTGGAGCACGGCCAAGTCGTCGGGCGGCTGGTGTACGAGCGGATGTCAGAAATGCCCACGCAGCTTTATGGTGCAGGCATCGCCTCGAACTATCAGGGACAAGGATTGAAACTGTCCAAGCACTTCAAAGCGGTAACCTGATCAGAACCGGATAAACCGGCGCATCTGATTGGCCACTCGCTGGGCTTGACGCATGTTTTGACGCTGGCGGTTTCCGTCCGCCTGCAGCTGATCAGAGGCACCTGAGCTCTCGTGCGGCGGCTGCTCTTGCCCCGACTTCTGGCCCACGCGGCTGGCCATGTCGAACCCCTTGTCCACCCCTTTGGTGACAAGCCGCCGCATGACCTGTCGCACAATCATGTCAATGATACGATTGGCATTCATTGCTCAACTCCGATTTCCAGGCTTCTAAATAGTCGATTTGTGCGGCAACAAAAGGGCCGCGTGATCACTCTTCCTCGAACAGTTCGGTTTGATCTTCGTCTTCCTGCCCCTCTCCCAGTGGGATCGTTCCCGGAGGCGGTCTGTTCTCCAGCAAACCGGCAGCGCGCAATTCTTTCAACCCCGGCAAATCCCTGGCGTTCTCCAGCCCAAAGTGATCCAGAAACTGCGGAGTCACCACGAAAGTCACCGGACGGCCCGGCGTCATGCGACGACGACCCAGTCTGATCCACTCCATCTCCAAAAGTTGGTCGATGGTCCCGCGCGAGACCGATACGCCGCGAATTTCTTCGATCTCGGCACGTGTACAGGGTTGGTGATATGCCACGATCGCCAGCGTTTCGATCGCGGCCCGGCTGAGTTTGCGGGTTTCAACCGTTTCTTTTTGCATCAGAAAACCCAAGTCTGGGGCAGTGCGAATGGCCCAGGATTCACCAACCTGAACCACACGAACACCACGCCCTTCATAGCGTTTCTTAAGCATTTCCACCGCCTGTGACGCGTCGCTGCCATGGGGCATCCGCACTTCAAGATCGGCAATCGTCACCGGCTCGGCACTGGCGAATAACACGGCCTCAACCATGCGTTCCTGTTCGGCCATAGGCGGAGCTTCGAACAGGGTGCCGGTACCTTCTTCCTGAGGCGCGTCAGTCACGGGATTGGGTCCTCTTGCGTAGTTGTATCGGAGCAAAAGTTTCGCTCTGCTGAATTTCCATATGTCCTTCTTTCACCAACTCAAGTGAGGCCGCAAAAGTAGCCGCCGTCGCGGACCGCCTGCGCACCGGGTCGGCATCCCAGCCCTCGGGCAGATAGGTCTCCATATCCGTCCAGGCCCCGGCAAAGCCGATCAGCGGGCGCATACGTTCCAGCGCCTGTTCCATCGTGAATACGGCGTCACGGTCCATGACAAAGGGGCGGAATTCATCACGGGTGCGAATGCGGGCATAGCCCTGCATCAGGTCCAGCAGAGTGGCGGAATAGGTCACGGTGCGGATGCGCGTGACATCCTCGCCCTGCCCGCGTTTGAAGAAATCACGCCCCAGCTGATCGCGCCCCATCAATCGGGCGGCAGCATCGCGCATGGCCTGAAGCCGCTCGAGCTGAAATGCCAGATGCGCAGCCAGTTCTTCGCCCGAGGGGCCTTCGTCATTCGGATCCGGAGGCAGCAGCAAGCGCGATTTCAGAAAGGCCAGCCATGCCGCCATCACCAGATAGTCGGCGGCCAGTTCGATCCGCAGCGCCCGTGCCTTTTCAACAAAGGACAAGTATTGCTGCGCCAGCGCCAGAACCGATATTTTGCGCAGATCAACCTTTTGCGTGCGGGACAGCATCAGCAGCACATCGAGCGGACCTTCAAACCCGTCGACGTCTACGATCAATGCCTCTGCCGCAAGGCGATCCGCGACCGAGACGGGGTCTTCGCTAAAAAGATTATCCGACATACACCTGCCCGCCCATTAGGCGAGAAAGTTCGGCTTCGGCGGCTTGGATGTCAAGTTCCTGCGGGGCTTTGCGCATCGCCAACGCCCGTTCAGCGCGTTTCTGTGCCTGTTCGGACATCTTTTCGGCGGTGCTCAGCACCCTAGCACGGGCATCAAAAGAGCCGTTGCAGTACAAAACCACATCGCACCCTGCAGCTAGCGCCTGATTGGCAATCTCTTCTGGATTTCCGCTGAGGGCCTTCATCGAGATATCATCCGTCATGATCAGCCCGCCAAACCCGATCGTTTTGCGGATCAGGCTGATCATGGTCCGAGAAATCGTAGCAGGTTGAGGGTCAATCCGGTCATAGACCAGATGCGCCGTCATCCCCATCGGCAGATCGTTCAAATCCCGAAACGGGCCGAAATCGGCCTCGGTCAGGTCCTCTTGCGTCAGATCGACATGGGGAAGGTCATGATGGCTGTCCAGCGTGGACAAACCATGACCCGGCATGTGTTTGAGCACCGGCAATACACCGCCATCCAAATGCCCCTCGGCAACCGCACGACCGATCCGGGAAACCATTTTGGGATCAGACCCATAGCAGCGGTTTCTAAGGAACGGATGCGTCTCGTTCCGGGCCAGATCCACCATGGGGGCGCAGTTGCTGTCGATCCCAAGCTCGAACAGTTCATTCGCAATCAGACGATAGCGCAGATACATGGCACGTTCGGCCTGCTCTCCGCTCTGGGCCACGTGATCCAGCGGCGGCATCCATTCCCGTGCCAGCGGTGTGCGCAGTCGTTGCACGCGTCCACCCTCTTGATCAACAGTGATCGGGCAGTTTCGCCCCACAGCCTCGCGGAAATCGTCGCATAGGGCGCGCACCTGATCCGCAGACTCGATATTACGGGCAAACAGAATGAACCCGAATGGGTTCATCTCTCGGAACAGTTTTTTCTCATCAGGCGTCAGGCGCAGACCTTCAGCGTCGGTAATGACTGCGCCGAAATTCACCGCGCGGCAACCGGAATGCAATCAGCGCCTTCGGCCTGCAAAGCGGCACAGAATTGGCGCGAGTCGCTCAGATCGTCAAACCCCAGAACCCGAAGACGATAGAAAGTCCGCCCACCGCTTGAGGTTTTCTGTATAACACGCTGTTTTCCATCCATATAATCCCCGAATCGTCCATTCATGCGATCCCATTCCGAGCGCGCGACGTCCGAATTTTCATAGGCGCCAAGCTGGGCCATACGGGTGCCCTTGGTCAGAGTTTCAGGATCTACATCCAAGCCGACCGCAGCTTTGACCGCCGCGTTGATCGCGTCTTCGGTAGTGCTGTTTGACGTAATTGCGCTGCGCACACCGCCAGCGGGGCGCAGGACCGGGCGCAGCGACCGGCGCACACCAGGCAAAGCCGCCAGTTCTGGGTCCGGTTGCGATGCAGCCAGATCAGCCGGATCAATAGCAGGCTCTTCCTCGGGGATGGTCAAAGAGGCCAACTGAAAACTTTGCTCGCCAACCTGATCGGAATTTTCCGCCTCTCCCGCCAGTTCAGCAACCAGTGCATCAACCGCGCCCTGGCGCATCTGTGTGGCCGTCCGGTCAGAGACGTTTTCCTGGACCACATGTACGGCAGGTGTCGGTTGCAACGGTGCCACCGGAGTATCTTCATCTGTCAGGGAAACCGGGCGCGGTGCAAGGATCAGCCGATCAGCAGGCGGCGCTGCTGTGCCCACTGCCGCAACCGTGTTCACGGCCAAACCCTGATGATCCGCAGGGGTGCCACCCGGGCTATCCGGCTGAATACGCATTGGTCCATCTAAGGCCCGAACAACCGGCACGCCACTCACATCGCGCATTACCAAATTGTAACCCCAAACACCGATGCCAGCGACCAGCGCCAATGATGCAACGGCACCTAGAGCACTAACAATACGACCCAAACCCGCGGGATGGGGCGTTTCGTCATATCCGTGCAAGTCATTAGGGAGGTCATACCCATCCTGAGGATGAGCTTGATTCGTATAATGCATCTGCTCGGGGCGCATTTGCCCCGGGTAATCGTAACTTGCCATGTCCGCCTCACCGCCCGTTTAGCGCCGAAAATAAGGCGCGCGGGTCATTTCTTGCCTACCTCGTACCGGCGGTTCGGACGGTGTTGTTCACCGCATCTCCTGCGCCGGGGTAACGCCAAGAATACCCAAGCCTGCTGAAATCACAACAGAAACGGACCGGGCCAGTGCGATTTTTGACTGGCTTGTGGCAACATCGCCATCCTGAATAAACCGCAGCTGGGTCTCATCGTTGCCCTTGTTCCAAAGCGCGTGGAAATCCCCTGCAAGTTCATACAGATAGAAGGCAACCCGGTGCGGCTCATTGGTGCGCGCGGCGATCTCAACCAGACGCGGCCATTCGGCCAGCTTCTTGGCAACAGTCAGCTCAGAGGCATGGTCGATCTTGCCTAGATCGGCGCTTTTCAGCGTTGGGTCCTGCGCGTCGATCCCGGCCTCAGCTGCACGGCGCAGAACACTCATCACGCGGGCATGGGCATATTGGACGTAGAAAACGGGGTTCTCGCGGCTTTGTTCCAACACCTTGTCAAAGTCAAAATCCAGGGCAGCGTCATTCTTGCGGGTCAGCATCACGAAGCGGGTCACATCCGGGCCAACCTGATCGACCACATCACGCAATGTGACGAAGTTCCCTGCCCGCTTGGACATCTTGAACGGCTCGCCGTTCTTCCACAGTTTCACCAACTGGGTTAGCTTGATATCCAGCGGTACCTTGCCATCGGACAGAGCCGATACTGCGGCCTTCATCCGTTTGACATAGCCACCGTGGTCAGCGCCGAACACATCGATCAACGCGTCAAACCCACGGGTCACTTTGTCATAGTGATAGGCGATATCCGGGGCAAAATAGGTCCAGCTCCCGTCCGATTTCTTGACCGGGCGATCCACGTCGTCGCCATGCTCGGTCGATTTGAACAGGGTCTGCTCACGTGGTTCCCAATCTTCGGGCTTTTTGCCCTTGGGCGGCTCCAGCACGCCCTCATAGATCAGGCCCTTGTCGGTCAGGGATTGCAACGCAGCTTCAATCCGACCCGTGCCATAGAGCGACTTTTCCGAGAAGAACACATCCATCTCAACGCCCAGCGCCTTCAGGTCGGCGCGGATCAGGTCCATCATCGCGTCTGTCGAAAACTCGCGCAGTTCTTCCAGCCAGTCGCTTTCCGGTTTGTCGATCAGGCTGTCACCGTATTTCTCTTTCAGCGCCTCACCAATCGGGATCAGATAGTCGCCAGGATACAGGCCTTCGGCAATCTCGGGGCTCAGCCCGTTTGCCTCGCGATACCGTTCGTAAGCCGAGCGTGCCAGAACATCCACCTGCGCGCCGCCATCATTGATGTAGTATTCACGGGTCACGTTATGGCCGGAATAGGCCAACAGGCTTGCCAGCGCATCTCCGAACACCGCGCCCCGCGTATGACCCACATGCAAGGGGCCGGTCGGGTTGGCCGAGACGTATTCCACGTTGACCTTCTGCCCATGCCCCATGGTCGAGCGGCCATAGTCCGTGCCCTGTTGCAGCACCGCAGCCAGTACACTCTGCCAGACCGATGGCGCCAACCGCAGGTTCAAGAACCCCGGCCCGGCAACCTCGGCACTGGTGATCCGGTTATCCTCGGCCAGCTTTCCGGCCAGCGCATCGGCAATGTCGCGCGGTTTCATCTTGGTGGGCTTTGCCAGCACCATAGCCGCATTCGTCGCCATGTCGCCATGCGCCGCATCGCGCGGCGGTTCAACGGCCACGTTGTCAAAGCTCAGCCCTTCGGGCAGCGCGCCTTCGGACTGCATCTGTGCCAGCGCGTCCAGCACGAGGCTGCGGATCTCGGAAAACAGGTTCATTTCGAATGTCCTTTTGCTTGCCCGGCGGTTTACCACGCGGTGCAGCAAGGTCAATGGACGGCGCCAGAATGCGCTTGGAATAAGAGCCGCCGCCGCTAAGGTCGGTCATATCTATCTAAACGGAGATTCCTATGCGCCTTGCCCTTCCCCTGTGCCTGCTCTTGTCGACCGCCCTGCCCGCTTTTGCAGAAATGCCCGCCCCGCAAGGCCATGTGCTGATAACGCTCGGCGGCTCGGTTGAGAAAACCAACCTGCCCGCACGCGGTGCAGAGGACGGCGGCTTGCTGGGTTATCTGGAGGTCACCCATGACGGGGCAGCTGGCTTTGACGCGACATTGCTGGATAGTTTGGATCAGGTCGAGATCACAATTCCCTACGGCACCGAGGACAACCAGCGCGACATCACCTTTAGCGGCCCGCTTTTGTCGGATGTGATGGTCATAGCCGGTGCCGAAGGTAAGACGGCCAAACCGATGGCAATGGACGGGTATCAAGCCGAAATTCCCTGGCATAGTATCTCGACCTATCAGCCTATCCTCGCCACCCACGCCGACGGCGCCCCCATGGGGATCGGAGGGTATGGCCCAACGATGATCGTCTTCCCACCCACCGACGACGCTGAGGCGGCGCAGGATCAGACGGGCCAACAAGTCTGGGCTTTGGCCTATATCGGGGTCGAGTGATCCGCCGGTATCGGGTGGCCAGTCAGTCTGGCATGATCCTGTAGCGCAAACCTGTCGGTCATCCCGGCAATATAGTCCGATACGATCCGGGCTAAGGCAGTCTCATCCTCAGCCTCTTCAATGTCCGCGTGCCAGCGCGCGGGCATTTGCTTCGGATCGCCAAGGTAGATTGGAAACAAATCCTCGACCACTTTGCTGACCTCGGCGCGCACCGTCATCACCGACGGCGCCCTGTACATCCGCGAAAACAGGAAAGCGCGAATTTCCTTCAGTTGCGCCCAAAGGCCTGTTGAGAACTGAATGACCGGATAGCCAAGATGCCGGATCTCTTCGACGCTCTGGGCACCGGACCCTGCGATCAGAGCCCGAGACGTGTCGATCACGTCCGACACCATAACCCCAAACACCCGCCGCAACGCCTCATGCCGACGGCGATAGGGGTCGAGGCCCGGGTACTTGCGATCCACCTCCGAATAACAGTCGCCCACGATCGGCAGTCGCTGAATGTCCTCGTCGCTGAACAACTCCGCCCTCAGCCCGTCCAACAGGTCATGATTGTTATAGGCGATGTCGTCAGACAAGGCCGCCACCTGCGCCTCTGCGCTTGCGTGCGTGTGCAGTTCAAGATTAAACGCCGCATTGCACTCCGCCAGCGCCCAGGGCAGTTCCCCTTCCACCGGTCCGTTATGTTTTGCAATGCCTTCCAGGGTTTCCCACGTAAGGTTGCACCCATCGAACTCGGCATAATGACGCTCGAGCCGGGTGACGATCCGAATGGCCTGCGCGTTATGATCGAACCCGCCATACGGCTGCATGATCTCATGCAAGGCATCCTCGCCAGTATGTCCGAACGGCGTGTGGCCAAGATCATGGGCCAGAGCCACCGCTTCGGTCAGTTCTGGATTCAAACCCAAAGCCCCGGCAATCGTCCGCGCCACCTGCGCGACCTCGATGGAATGGGTCAACCGCGTTCGATAACTATCCCCTTCGTGCTCAACAAAAACTTGGGTCTTGTGCTTGAGCCGCCGAAAGGCGCTGGCATGAATGATCCGGTCCCGGTCGCGCTGAAAGCATGACCGGAAACTGCTTTCTTCCTCTGGCACCAACCGCCCTCTTGCGCGGTCGGGATTCGAGGCAAAACATGCTCTGTCCAACGGTCTGTCCTTGTCGCCTGTCCTTGGGCTTTCTATATGGTAGAGTGGTTAAGAAATAAACCTTTGGAGTTTGGCATGAATCTGCCCCCGACAGTTACAGAACGCGCCTTTGACCGCCTTGCCGAGATCGGCGCAGCCGATCAGGGTCAAGCCCTGCGTGTCGCTGTCGAAGGCGGCGGGTGTTCGGGCTTTCAGTACGAAATTGCATTGGACAAACCCAAAGACGACGATTTGGTTCTTGAGGGTAAGGGGCAGAAGGTCATTGTCGACGCAATCTCACTGCCGTTTCTTGAAAATGCGGTGATTGATTTCACACAAGAACTGATCGGCGCACGCTTTGTGATCGAAAACCCAAACGCCACCTCCTCCTGCGGCTGCGGCACTTCGTTTTCAATGTGATCACCCGTGGGGGTTTCACCCCCACACCCCCAAGGTATTTCTAGCCAGATGAAGCAGGGATCCGCTCTCCGATTTCTAGACCGGAGAGCTTCACCTGGCGCGGTCATCGGCGCCTCCGCCTGTACCGCCAGCTGGTTTTCGGAGATTCTGGTTAACGGTCCGTTTCTTCATCTGGCCAAAAATACCTCGGAGCGCGAGGCAGCGCCTCGCAAACCTGTTCTCCGCCTTGCCGTTGGGCCCGTTCTGGGCGATAGGTTGCCAAGGACTGTCGGAGGGCCGCGCATGAAAATCGCCACATTCAACATCAACGGCATCAAGGCGCGGGCCGAAGCATTGCCGCGTTGGCTGGATGATGCCCAGCCCGATGTTGTGCTGCTGCAAGAGATCAAGTCAGTCGACGATAACTTCCCCAGAGAGATCTTTGAGGCGCGCGGGTACAACGTAGAAACGCACGGGCAGAAAAGCTTTAACGGCGTTGCCATTCTGTCGAAGCTACCGCTCGAGGACGTCTCGCGGGGTTTGCCCGGTGATGATGAGGATGAACAGGCCCGCTGGATCGAGGCCACGGTCGTCGGCAAACAGGCACTGCGTATCTGCGGGCTCTATCTGCCAAACGGCAACCCCACCCCGGGGCCAAAATACGACTACAAAATTGCCTGGATGGAGCGACTCTATCATCGGGCCCGCGACCTGATGAACAGTGAAGAACCCGCTCTGATGGCAGGTGATTACAACATCATTCCCCAGGCCGAAGACGCAGCGCGTCCCGATGCCTGGCGCGAGGATGCATTGTTTCGCCCTGAAAGCCGGGCCGCATTTCGGAAAATTCTGAATCTCGGCTTCACCGAGGCCTTTCGCGCTGGCACGCAAGGTCCGGAACATTATTCATTCTGGGATTATCAAGCGGGTGCGTGGAACCGAAATGACGGGATTCGTATTGATCATTTCCTTCTGACCCCTCAGGCCGCTGACCTTTTGCGCGATTGCAAAATCGATTCCGAAATTCGGGGGCACGAAAAACCTTCAGATCATGTTCCGGTTTGGATAGATCTAGATCTGTAATCGGCTAAGCCGTGGCATCGAACTCATAGATCCAATCATATTTTCGGCCCAACCGCGATCCAACTGCCATCAACGCCAGTTGCGCCCCGACACGCATAGGGCCACGTAGATGGAAGTTGCGCGCGTTGGCTCCAGCGGCAGCGACCACCCGAGTTGCCCGCTGGCGACGGGTCGCTTCATAGGCGGCCAGTGCTTGCGAAACGCCGGATTGTTCTTCGAAAGACCGCCCCAGAGTCCAGGCATCTTCTAGTGCAAGGCAAGCACCTTGGGCCATGAAAGGCAGCGTTGGATGAGCTGCGTCGCCCAAAAGCGCCACACGCCCATTCTGCCAGCATTCAGCAACAGGGCGCAGGAACAATGCCCAGATATTCGGGTCCTGAACCTCTTGCAAAATCTCTTTGACCAAGCCGCCAAAACCTGCAAATCGCGCCTTCAGCTCTTCTGGATCACCGCGCAGACGCCAGCCTTCTTCCTGCCAGTCAGACCTCTCTTCGATTGCCACGATGTTCATCAGGGTCTGATCGCGCAAAGGATACGTCACTACATGCCGTCCCGGCCCCATGGTTAGCACCGCGCAAGGGTTCTTGTTGCGCCGGTCCCATGGAATCGTCGCGCGCCAGGCAACCTGATGTGTGAATTTCGGTGTTTCCCTGCCAGTCAGGTCAGCACGAATTGCACTTTGGCCGCCGTCCGCCGCGACTGCACAATCAACCCGAAATCTCGCCCCCGTATCGAGGATGATTTCGGCCTCGGACGGGTGCTTTCGCACCCGTTCCACACGCGCACCAAGGTGAAACTCTACCCCTTTTTGAACCGTCGCTTTGTAGAGAAGATCAAGCAGGTCAGCGCGATGGTAATAATAGGTAGGCCCGGCAGAGGGTGGCACGATTTTGCAGACCAGCCGCCCTGCCCGGTAATCACGAAGGGCCGTTCCATGGGACAAAAGCCCAGCCTCGGGCGTGTCCGCAACAACCTTCAGCGCACGCAGCACAGCCATCCCGTTGGCGCTGATCTGAAGGCCCGCGCCAACCTCGGTCAATTCTGGTGCCTGCTCAAACACGGTCACCACGGCGCCGCGCTGTCGCAGGGTCAAAGCAGCCGCGAGGCCGCCAATGCCACCTCCGACTATGCCGAATTTCGATCCGCTGATGTTCATGTCACCGGCTTAACGCAAAAACGCCGGAGCAAAAGGCCCCGGCGTCTATGTTATCAGATTTTCCCAGCGATCAATCGTCGCGGTGGACCTTTTCGCGACGCTCATGCCGTTCCTGTGCCTCAAGCGTCATGGTCGCGATCGGGCGCGCATCCAAACGTTTCAGCGAAATCGGATCACCGGTCATCTCGCAATAGCCGTACTCGCCTTCATCAATCCGGCGCAGGGCCGAGTCGATCTTGGCCACCAGTTTGCGCTGACGATCGCGGGTGCGCAGTTCCAGCGCGCGATCGGTTTCTTCGCTTGCGCGGTCAGCGACATCCGGAATGTTACGGGTGTTGTCCTGCAGCCCTTCGATCGTATCGCGGCTGCCAGCCATTAGTTCGTTTTTCCAATCCAGCAGCTTGCGACGAAAATACTCTAGCTGCCTGTCATTCATAAATGGTTCGTCTTCAGCTGGACGGTAATCTTCAGGCAGAAAAACTTCCTGCTTCATTTTTGCTCCCTCGGTGTGGCCTGCAACGCCGGTCACTCTCTCATTACCTGACATGCGGCAATCCCCTTCTGCGGAGCGTTTATCTGACAGCGCAGTAATTGTCACTATGCAAACGTCGCCCCGGCGCCGCGCCATTACGCGTGATCTAAATACGTCCAATCAAACAACAAAACCTTGTTTTTCTGTGAAAATTAACTGACCATTTCAGGGCAACGCCAAAAAGACGGCACCGGAGGTTAGCGCACGAATCAACCAAAAGCATTGTAGTTACTTGGCAATTTCCCTTCATGCGACGCAGCGACCTGGCTTGTCAAAATTTCTGCTGCGCGGTAACCCCAAGGGCGCATTTCGCGCGACACTTGATGAGGGGCCAATGACCGCACGTTTCCAAGGAACAGCCGAATACGTCGCCACAGACGATCTGACCATTGCGGTAAATGCCGCCGTGACGCTGGAACGTCCCTTGCTGGTCAAAGGTGAGCCGGGAACTGGCAAGACCGAGTTGGCCAAGCAGGTGGCCGGAGCGTTGGGGCTGCGGATGATCGAGTGGAACGTGAAATCCACCACCCGCGCGCAGCAGGGACTGTATGAATACGATGCCGTCAGTCGTCTGCGCGACAGCCAGTTGGGTGAAGAGCGCGTGCACGACGTGTCGAACTATATCCGCAAGGGTAAATTGTGGCAGGCCTTTGAAACCGATGAAAAGGTCGTGTTGTTGATCGACGAGATCGACAAGGCCGATATCGAGTTTCCGAACGATTTGCTGCAAGAGCTCGATAAGATGGAGTTCCACGTCTACGAGACCAGCGAAACGATCCGCGCCAAGAACCGTCCGATCGTCATCATCACATCGAACAATGAAAAGGAACTGCCCGACGCCTTCCTGCGCCGGTGTTTCTTTCACTATATCCGGTTCCCTGATGAGGCTACGATGCGCCGCATCGTCGAGGTCCATCATCCCGGCATCAAAGACGCGCTTTTGACAACGGCTCTGACCCAGTTCTATGAGATTCGCGAAACTCAGGGCCTGAAGAAAAAGCCATCAACCTCAGAGGTGCTGGACTGGCTCAAGCTGCTGCTGGCCGAGGACCTGACCGCCGAAGATCTCAAGCGCGATGGCGCCAATGCCCTGCCCAAACTGCACGGTGCGCTGCTTAAGAATGAACAGGACGTGCACCTGTTCGAACGCCTGGCATTCATGGCCCGCAACAAACGCTGAGCCGGTAATCCCTCGGTGATCGCCGCTTGCCTTAGCAAGTCTCGGATGCAAGCATTGGTCTCGGGTTGCCCGGCTTGTCCGGGCAATTTACCATCAGACCCAACGGGACTCAGCAATGCCAGAAACAGTAACAATTCGAGCCTTGCATCCGACTGATCGCGAGGACTGGGCGGATATGTGGCGGGACTATCTGGCGTTTTATGAAACGACGGTTCCGGATTCCGTCTATGACAGCACATTCTCGCGACTGCTGGGGGATGATCCGAACGATTTTTCTTGTTTCGTCGCGCAGGCCGACGGGGGGCTTGTGGGTTTGACCCACTTTCTGTTCCACCGCCATGCCTGGAAGGAAGAAAGCGTGTGCTACTTGCAGGACCTATTCGCCCGGCCCGAGGCGCGCGGCATGGGGGTCGGTCGCACTTTGATTCAGGCCGTTTACGACGAAGCGGACCGGCAAAGTGCACCGTCTGTCTATTGGCTGACGCAGGATTTCAACCATACCGCGCGAAAGCTCTATGACAGGATCGGCAAACAGACACCTTTCATCAAGTATCAGCGCCCATGACGCGATGGGTCGCAATCTTGATCAGCTTTGTCCTGACTGCATGTGCCACGATTGAGCCTGCCGAAAGCCCACCCGAGATTGTGGACGTCGAACCACCCCTGCCCCCCGCCAAGTCCTTTACGCGTGCATACCCCTCGCCTCCGGCGCGGTCGAATGAAAACATTGCAGCGGATTTCATCTCTCTGCATTTCGCACTGGAAGGGGGTACGGAACTGCCTGTTTTTACCCGGTTCGAAACCCCGATCACGGTGCGGTTGACAGGGGCTGCGACGGCCTCGCTTCAAAAGGATCTGGGCCGCCTGCTGACCCGTCTGCGCACCGAGGCCGGGATAGACATCAAACAGATCAGGGACGGTCAGGCCAACATCACGATCGCGGCGGTCAGTCAAAAAGAGATTCAGGACATCCTGCCTCAGGCTGCATGTTTCGTGGTACCCAATGCCTCAAGCCTTGAGGAGTACCGCCGGGATCGGTTCAAACAGAAAAGCAGCTGGACCAAACTGAGCAGCCGTGAGCGACTGGGCATCTTCATTCCCGCAGATGCAAGTCCGCAGGAAAAACGTGACTGCCTGCACGAAGAGATTGCACAGGCGCTTGGCCCGCTGAATGACCTGTATCGCCTTCCGGACTCGGTATTCAACGATGACAATATCCACACGGTCCTGACCGGGTTCGACATGTTGATCCTGAAGGCCGCATATTCATCCCAACTGCACAGCGGTATGACACGTGAACAGGTCGAAACGGCCATACCCGAAATTCTCTCGCGTCTGAATCCGCGCGGTGATGCGGTGCCGGTACAGCCCATGTCGGAAACTCCACGAGCCTGGATTTCAGCAATTCAGAAATCCTTGCAATCCAGTCGCAGCCAGCAATCGCGCATGAGGCAGGCCCGCAAGGCAGCCCGAATTGGCAAGGAACAAGGTTGGACCGATCACCGGCGCGCTTACCCTCATTACCTGATGGGCCGCATGGAACAGTTCGATGATCCGCATGAAGCGTTGCGCCAATATGATATTGCCCTGCAGTTTCTGCGCGCTACACCGGGCACGGAATTGCATCGATCCTACATCACGACCCAACTGGGCGCCTTTGCGCTTTCGCAAGGCAATGGGCCAGAGTTCCTGCCCAAAATCGACGACGCTATTAACGTGATGACACGGGCTGAGAACGCCTCGCAGCTTGCAACATTATTGTTGCTGAAAGCCGAGGTCCTGAATGAAGTCGGCCGTTCCGCAGAGGCACGTTCCGTCAGACTGGACAGTCTGAGATGGGCACGATACGGCTTTGGCTCGGATGTAGTGGCCCGGTCGCTTATGCAGGACGTCGCAGAAGGACCAGTCAATTAACGGGGGCGATTAACGCATGATAGTGGTTCTGGGACTGGCGGTGCTGGGTGCGCTCCTTGGGGCGTTGACCGCGCGCAAACGCAACGGCAGCGGCGCCGATATCGCGCAATATGCAGCCGGATATGGAATCGCCTTTGCGCTGGTCGGGCTAATCCTGTCCTTGGTTCTGGTTCGCTTTGTGGTGTAGCCCATGTTTGTTCCCTTTTTCGAAAACCTTCGCAAAGCCGGTATCCCCGTATCCCTGCGGGAATATCTGACCTTTCTGGAGGGTATGAAAAAGGGGCTGGCAACCTATGATGTCGAGGCGTTCTATTACCTCGCCCGCGTGTCGATGGTGAAGGACGAACGCAATATCGACAAGTTCGACCGCGCTTTTGCCGCCAGCTTTGAAGGGCTGGAACAGATCGGGTTCGAACAGGTCCTCGAAGCCGTCGACATCCCTGCCGATTGGCTGGCGAAGATGGCGGAGAAGCACCTCAGCGAAGAGGAAAAAGCCGAGATCGAGGCCCTTGGCGGGTTCGACAAGCTGATGGAGACGCTGAAAGAGCGGCTCAAGGATCAGCAAGGCCGCCATCAAGGTGGCAACAAGTGGATCGGTACGGCAGGAACGTCGCCCTTCGGAGCCTACGGGTACAATCCGGAAGGTGTGCGGATCGGCCAGAAGGAAAGCCGTCATCAGCGCGCGGTCAAGGTTTGGGACAAGCGCGAATTCAAGAACCTGGACGACACGGTCGAACTGGGCACGCGCAACATCAAGGTCGCGCTGAAACGCCTGCGCCGCTGGGCCCGCGAGGGTGCTGCAGAAGAGCTTGATCTGGACGGCACCATCCGCGCCACAGCCGAGCATGGATATCTAGACGTCAAAACCCGGCCCGAACGGCACAATGCCGTCAAGGTTCTGTTGTTTCTGGACGTCGGAGGCTCAATGGACCCACATATCAAAGTGGTGGAAGAGCTGTTCTCGGCCGCAAGAACCGAATTCAAGCATCTGGAATATTACTACTTCCACAACTGCCTGTACGAAGGTGTCTGGCGTGACAACATCCGCCGCTGGGACCAGCAGACGCCGACCCATGAGGTGCTGCGCACCTATGGTCCCGATTACAAATGCATCTTCGTCGGCGACGCCTCGATGAGCCCTTACGAGGTCGCCTATCCCGGCGGTGCCAATGAACATTGGAACCAGGAGGCTGGCCAGATCTGGCTGCAGCGGGCGCGCGACCAATGGGCATCGAACCTGTGGATCAACCCAGTGCCTGAGAAGTATTGGGAATATACCCACTCAATCGGAATGATCCGCGAGATTTTTCAGGATCGGATGGTGCCGATGACTCTGGCCGGGCTGGAAAAAGGAATGCGCGAGCTGACGCGATAACGCCAGCCCGCGGATCAGGTTCTGCCGAGGCCGGTATTACCCGGCGATGGCCTGAATGCCCAGAAACAGAACACCCGACAACACAGCCGCCGCGGGCACGGTAATAATCCAGGCTGCTATGATCGTCATAAAGTGCGAGCGGCGCACCAGCTTGCGCCGGCGGCGTTCTTCCGGTGCCAGAACCGTCCGCTCAGGCACTGTAATGCGGGCTTTACGCAGCCGTCTTTCAGCATCCCATTCCCGGAAGAAGCCGACACCAAAGACGGCACCCACTGCAATATGGGTCGAGCTTACGGGAAGACCCAGCCAACTGGCCACGATAACGGTGATGGCTGCGGACAGCGCAACGCAATAGGCACGCATCGGGTTAAGTTTGGTTATTTGGCTGCCAACCATTCGGATCAGTTTTGGCCCAAACAGGAACAGGCCAAACGAAATGCCAAAGGCGCCGATGATCATGACCCAATAGGGAATACTGATCGCCTGGGTGAAATCACCCGAGGCAGAGGCTTGCACGATGGCCGCCAAAGGCCCAACGGCATTGGCCACATCATTGGCCCCATGTGCAAAGCTGAGAAGTGCAGCGGACACGATCAGCGGAATGCCAAACAATATTTTGAGGGACTTGTTGCGGTTCTCCAGCCCTTCGGATTGACGCCGAATAACCGGAATCATCACGGCCCAGACCAACGCCCCGCAGACTGCCCCGATCAGCAGAGCAGTGCTCAGGTCGATCTTGACGATCTTCTTGATACCCTTCAGCGCCAGGTAGCTTGCAAACGCCCCCGCCATGATACCAACCAGCATCGGAACCCATTTCCGGGCCGCCGCGATCTTGTCGTCCTGATAGATGATCCTGGCCTTAATGAACCAAAGAAAACCAGCCGCCACCAGACCGCCAAGCATCGGCGAGATAACCCAGCTGGCCGCGATCTTGCTCATCGTCCCCCAGCTTACTGCGCCAAAACCGGCTGCGGCGATCCCCGCCCCCATGACGCCTCCGACAACCGAGTGGGTCGTGGACACGGGCGCTCCGACCCAGGTCGCCAGGTTGACCCAAAGCGCCGAAGACAACAAAGCCGCCATCATCGCCCAGATGAATACAGTCTGCGTTCCCATGCTTTCAGGAGCGATAATGCCCTTCGCGATCGTGGAAACAACGTCACCTCCAGCGATCAGCGCGCCTGCACTTTCGAATATGGCAGCAATCGCGATGGCGCCCCCCATGGTCAGCGCATTGGCCCCGACCGCCGGTCCCATATTGTTGGCAACATCATTGGCCCCGATATTCAGCGCCATATATGCCCCAAACATTGCCGCAAGTACTACGATCAGCGTGTTGTTGCCTTGTCCGAACAGGAAGGCTGCCACAAGACCTGCGACAACGATAAAAGAAAGCGCGATGCCAGACCCGACAAATGGGCGACCCACCTGGGAGGTTGCCACTTCTAGCCGAGAAAAGCGTCTAAGGTCGCGGTCAAGCGTTTCCAGGTGACGGGCTTCGTGGTCATTGTTGGACATTGTGTGTTCTCCGACGAGTTCCCGTGCGGATAAGGCGGCAGGCGGCGTTTTTCAACAGTTAGAATCCTAATGAACCCAGTTTCCACTGCGTCATGGCAGCTAGGAGACCTTTCAGGCCCACGGAAACGCTGATGCCTTGCCCTTGTGTCTGCTTATCCCCATATCAGAACCATGCTCCGAATTACTCCGATTCTTCTGGCGGTTCTGTATGCCGTGGTGATGTACCGGATCTCGGTCTGGCGCACCCATCGCGAGCTTGACCTGAAATCGACCGAACTGGCCGATCCCGCCCTCAAGCGTATGACTGACCGGCTGGCGGCGGCGCTGGGGATCGAGAGGGTTCCGGTCTATATATATGAAATCGACCCGGTGAACGGGCTTGCGGCGCCGGATGGACGAATATTCATCACACGCGGGTTTTATCGCAAGTTCCTCAATGGCGAGGTTTCCGCCGAAGAGATGGCGAGCGTCATCGCACATGAACTGGGGCATGTGGCCTTGGGTCATGCACGTCGGCGGATGATTGATTTTTCTGGACAGAATGCGTTGCGGACAGCCTTGATGCTGCTTCTGAGCCGGTTCATCCCATTCATCGGTGCGATGATTGCAAATGCGCTGACTGCGCTTTTGGCGTCGCGCCTGTCACGTGGGGATGAATATGAAGCAGATGAATATGCCGCCGCCCTGCTAACCAAAGCCGGAATCGGCATCGGCCCGCAAAAGTCTCTGTTTCACAAGCTTGAGGATTTGACGCAGCAACGCGCGGGCGTTGTACCCGCCTGGTTGATGAGCCATCCCAAAACGGATGAGCGGATTGCGGCACTGGAAGTGCTTGAGCAGCGTTGGGCGCGTGGCTGAGGGCCGGCGGCGAGAGGCCAGCCTCTCGCGCTCTCCGAGGTATTTTTGGCCAGATGAAACAGGGATCGCGCCTAGGTAGTCAGCGCTTTGCCCAGACGCGGCAGGCGGGCTTTTTTCATCAATCCACGCAAAGTCCATGTATCGCCTGACAGGCGGTTTGCTTCGGCCAGTACCTGCTGTGCAAGCTGGTCCAGCCCTTGCGGGTCGTTATACCAGAAACCATACAGCAGACTGTCAGGGTCACGCCGCTCAAGCCCTTCTTCTGCAAGAATATTTCTGGGGAAATCCTTGGCGTTGACCGTGACGATGATATCCGCTGACGCGGCTACTGCAGTGGCCAAAACGTGGATATCTGCTGCGTCCGGCAGCCAGAGCCGAGCCTGCAGACCGTCATTGGCTGGGCGTTCTGCCTTGGGCCATTTGACCTGCGTCAGGGCAATCTCGGCACGGGCCTGCGCCTCGCCCTCGGGGCCCAGCTTGCGTGCGGCGCGGGCCCATTCCTCGAGGATGCGCGCCGACCATATAGGGGTGAAATGACCTAGTCGGGCGGTGCCCAACAGCATCTCACGCATCACCGTTGGATAGATGACGCAGGTATCGAGTACAGCCTTCATAACCGGTAGAACACGGCCTTCAGGTAACCGCTTTCAGCCAGCTGCGGCAGTTGCGGGTGATCGGGCCCGGCAAAGCCCGTATGGATCAGTTGGGCTGAGCGCCCGGCGCGCCCGATACCACGGGATGAGGCGTCGCGGAAGCGGCCCAGATCAGCAGCGTGCGAGCAAGAGCATAAGCCCAGATATCCGCCCGGCTTGACCAGTGTGGCGGCCAATCGCGCAATGCGTTCATAAGCCCGCAGCCCTGCATCCAGCGCCTGCCTTGATGGTGCAAAGGCGGGAGGATCACAGATAACGACGTCGAATTTAGCGCCTTCGTCGTTCAACTGAGCCAACACATCAAAGGCATCGCCTTGGCGCGTGTTGAATTGATCGGCAAAGCCAGAAGCCTCGGCCCCTTTTGCGGCCAACTCCAATGCCGCGGCCGACCCGTCGACCGACAGCGCCTGTCCGGCGCCACCCGCCAGCATCGCCAACCCGAACCCTCCGACATGGCTGAAGACATCCAGTACCTGTGCCTTGGGTTGAGCCAGCTGCGCAGCAAAGGCGTGATTGGGGCGTTGGTCATAGAACAGGCCGGTTTTCTGACCGCCCGCCAAATCCGCCATATAGGTTGCACCGTTCATCAACACGGGCAAAGGCGCATCTGGGACAGTGCCGCGCAAGGTCAGGTTGACATCATCCAACCCTTCCAGACCGCGTGTCCGGCCCGAGGCGTTTTTCAGCACGGTCGTCACGCCGGTCACGGCGGTCAGTGCATCGGTCAACATATCCAGATGCGCTTCGGCCCAGGCAGCGTTGGGCTGGATCACACACGCCTCACCGAACCGGTCGATGATGACACCCGGAAAGCCATCGGCCTCGGCATGGATCAGGCGGTAAAAGGGCGAGTCAAACAGGCGTTCGCGCATATCAAGCGCGCGGCGCAGACGGGTTTCGAACCAATCAGCCGTCAGCTCGGCGTCAGGATCGCGGTCCAGCACACGGCACATGATTTTCGATTCAGGATTGACCGCCACCAACGCGATCGGCGCGCGATTTTCATCCTCGAGCACGGCCAGCGCGCCAGCAGGGATTTTGCGCGTGCGACGGTCGGTGACAATGTCATTGGCATAGACCCACGGGAAGCCATGGCGAAGGCCGCGCGCATTGGCTTTGGGTTTCAGGCGGATACGGGGACGGTCTGCAGTTTGGGTCATGGCGACCTCATAGTCGCGAACGCGCCGAGGGGAAAGCCCTAGCGGTTGCGAGACCGCCAACCACCGCGCCGTTTCGGCGCCTGAGCTGATTGCAACCCTTCGGTCAGCACCTGTGTCATTGGGTGATCGGCCTCATCTTTGGCATAGATGGCGTGCAGGTCAGACAGGGCTTGCCTCTGATCACGCCCCTCCGGAAGGCTCAACGCCCAGTCCAGAAAGATACTGCGACATTCGGGCAATGTGATGCCATCGATGCGATAGGCCTCGCGGATCAGGCCTTTGTGATCGTTCGGATCGTCATTGCGCGGCATCTTTATCCTCCTGAATCACGCGGCCGATAATTTCGGCGGCGATATCGTAGCTTTCCTGCAACTCGGCCTGCAACTGTTCTACCTGCTCATACCCGGTGGCCCGACACAGGAAGGCGGAACCGCCCTCTCCGATTTTATCGGCCTCGATAACCTTACCTGACAACAGTCGAGCTGCGCATTGCACAGACCAGCATAGATCGTAGCAATCCTTCAACGTTTGCGCCTGAGCGACATCCAAAAGCGCGGCTGCGACTGCACCGTCCAACCCGGCATGTACATCGCGCTTTGCAACACCGGACAGTAAAGCGCCTGTTTCGGCCATCAGCTCTATGTCCATCATGCGTCCGGCCCCATTCTTGGCATCCCAAATACCGGCGGGGGTTTTCGCGGCTGCCAGACGCGCGCGCATTTCGGCAACTTCGCGCAAAACCTGCGCCTGATCGCGGGAGCGCGAAACAAGCTCTGTTCGAAAGCCCTCGATATCGTCGGCCAGAGAGGGCTCACCGGCGACGGGATTTGCGCGCGTCAGGGCTAGGTGTTCCCACACCCATGCCTCATTCTGCTGATAGTTCGTGAAGCTGGCCCAACTGGTCGCCACCGGCCCCTGATTGCCCGAGGGGCGCAGCCGCATGTCGACCTCATAAAGTCGCCCCTGCGACATTGGAGCCGACAGCGCCGTGATCAGTGCCTGCGTGAACCGGGCATAGTAGGTCCGCGTGGCAAGAGGCCGTGGGCCCTCGGACATGTCCTGATCCAGCGGGTCGTAGATCACGATCATATCAAGGTCAGATTGCGAGTTGATCCGCCCTGCCCCCAGGGATCCCATGCCCAACACAGCGGCACCGCGACCAGGTGCGGGCCCGTGTTTGCTGGTGAACTGGTCCACAACACATGGCAGGATCGCAGCGATCACCGCGCTTGCAAGTTCGGCATATTGCTGCCCGGCCTGCACGCCGTCGATCAACCCGCGCAGATGGTGAACGCCGATCCGGAAATGCCATTCCTTGCACCAGCGCCGCGCCAGATCAAGCTGGCTTTCGTAGTCCTGCTCCTGCGAGAGTTCTCGCTCCAATTCGCCCTGCAGCACCGTCCGGCCCGGCCAGTCGTCAAAGAAGCTGCCGCCAATCACCGCATCAAAGACCGAGGCGTTGTGCGACAAATGCGCGGCCAATGCATGCGACGTGCCTACTATATCGACAAGCAGGTCGATAAGCTGCGGGTTGGCCTCGAACAGAGAAAACAGCTGCACGCCCGCAGGCAACCCGCGAAGGAAGCCGTCCAGTGCCAGCAGCGCCTCATCCGGTTGGGCGGTTTTGGCAAGACGCGTCAGCAGCTCTGGTTTCAGCCGTTCGAAAATCCGCGCCCCGCGCTGAGAACGCAGTGATGGGTAGGTCGTCCAGCGCGCCAATATGCTTTCGTCAAATTCAACTTCTGGCAAAGGTGCACGGGCTGTCGGGCCGGGGGCGAAAAAACCTTCGGTCAACTCATGAACCTCGGTCAGTCGCCGTTTCAGATCCGCAGTCAGATCGGCGCTATCAATCCCCATCAGGCATGCAATCCGGTCAATCCCGTCCGAGGATTGCGGAATCTTATGGGTCTGCGCATCATGGATCATCTGAATGCGGTGTTCGACTTCGCGATGCGCGCGGTAGTGATCGGTAAGCTTTTCAGCCACGTCCTCGGGCACCCACCCTTTGCCGGCCAAAGCCGCCAAACCCGGTACAGTGCCACGCACGCGCAGGTCCGTATCGCGACCTCCGGCAATCAACTGTCGGGTCTGAGTGAAGAATTCAATCTCGCGTATCCCGCCTTGCCCTAGTTTCATATCATGACCCGGAATGGTCAGCGCACCGCCTGTCCCTTTGTTTTCGCGGATACGCAAGCGCATGTCATGGGCATCCTGAATAGCCGCGAAGTCCAGATGCCTTCGCCAGATGAAGGGGCGGAGCGTATCCAGGAAACGCTGCCCCGCAGCGATATCGCCAGCGCAGGGACGCGCTTTGATATATGCGGCGCGCTCCCAAGTGCGGCCCAGACTTTCATAGTACCGTTCGGCAGCTTCCGCAGCCAGACAAACTGGCGTCACCGCAGGGTCAGGCCGCAGCCTTAGATCCGTGCGAAATACATATCCATCCGCTGTCTTGTCACTGAGTGTGGCGCAGAAATTCCGTGTCGCCCGGACCATCCCTTGCCGCGCATCATAGAAATCGTCCGGATCATAGCGCGTTTCGTCAAACAAAACGATCAGGTCGATATCAGAGCTGTAGTTCAACTCATGCGCACCCATCTTGCCCATGGCCAATATGATCATTCCCGCGGCAGAGGCGATATCATCTTCGGTCATCCCCGGCAATTTACCTCGCCGGATCAAGGTTGCAATCTCGGCCTTGGCGGCAACATCCGCTACCATGGCCCCGAAATCGGTTAGTGCCCCTGTAACTTTTTCCAACGGCCAGGCCCCTGCCAGATCCGCTAGGGCGGTCAACAGCGCTAAACGCCTCTTGGCCTGCCTCAGCCCCGGCCTGAGTTGATCCGCAGGCAAGGCCCTTGCGGTTTCCATAATGGATGCAAGCATCGCGTCCGGTTGCGCCAAAGCTTGCGGTAGCCAGTCAGCTTCCAGATCAATCAGGCCTTTGAGATAGGGGCTGGAGCCCGCAGCCCCTGCGATCAGTTCCCCCTGCTCAGGTGTAATGCCACCCACTGCATCGCGCGCTTCGGAACCAAGTGAAGGATCAAAGGCGCGCGGTACACGGTTGACGGCAAGAAGTCCTGTCATTTCATCTCCGATGACGTGGTTTCAGTATTTCTGTGGCCAAATATCTGACCCGACATTGCAACAATTTGGCGCTTAACTCAAAACAGCGCCGCAGCAGACAACCCAGCCAATGTTTGAAAGAAACCGTGGTGCGTTAGACTGAAATTGCGCTTGTTCAGATGTCAGGTCAACCATCCGAAATTCAGAAATGTAAATCATTTTCACATTGACCTCTTGTAACTGGGTTTGGTGCCCCCATCTATTCAATGTGAAAGCAATTTACATCTAACCCGGAGAGCACCAATGACCGCATTGACCGAACACGCCGTCCCTGAAAACCCGGGATGGCTCAGCCGCGCAGAAGCCTGGCTTGACGATAAAGGCAAAGGGGCCTGGATCGCAGCCATGGTCCTTGGCTTTATCTTTTTCTGGCCCGTCGGCCTGGCCCTTCTGGCCTACATGATCTGGAGCAAACGTATGTTCAACAAATCCTGCAGCCGTCGCAAATCCTGGCACAGCCACATGAGCGCAATGAAACCCTCGGGCAACAGCGCATTCGACGCCTACAAGTCCGACACTCTGGCTCGGCTGGAGCGTGAGCAACAGGAATTCGAAGCGTTCCTGCATCGCCTGCGCGAAGCGAAAGACAAGGCCGAATTCGACCAGTTCATGGATGAACGCGTCCGCGAGAACCGCGAAAGCGATGAAACCGGCGATAACGCCTGATCGACCTTGCCCTGTTCCGACAATCGGGACAGGGTATTTGAAACATCTACCGGAATGACCCGTATGCACACCTTGCCAGACCCGAACCGACAGCCCGAGTTTTACCAGTCCGTCACGACCAAACGGTTCCTGGCCTGGCTGTTCGATATCGCCTTTATTTCGCTGCTTTGTACCGTCGCCATCGTCCTGACCCTCGGGCTCGGCGTACTGATACTCGCCCTGATTTATGCGGTGGTCAGTTTTGTCTATCGCGTCGTCACAATCGCCAACGGCTCGGCCACTCTGGGTATGCGTTTCATGGGGGTCGAACTGCGCGACGCTTTTGGTGAACGAATGGACACAGGTAAAGCGGTCGCACACACAGCTGGTTATTTTGTCAGCATGGCATTTCCGGTGCTGCAAATCATTTCAGTCATCATGATGCTGACCGGCGCGCGCGGCCAGGGCCTGACTGACACCCTTCTCGGAACTGTTATGATTAACCGTCGCGCTTAAAAGACTGTCGCGTGAATCACTTGGCGGCTCCGGGAACGGTTGTTATCATCCCGTTTCAGGAACCATAGGACATTCATGCGACACACGCTGCCAATCGCGCCGCAATTCTACGTTACGGCCCCTCAGCCTTGCCCTTATCTTGAGGGCAAGATGGAGCGTAAGCTGTTCACAGCGCTGCAGGGCGAAGGCGCAAATCAACTGAATGACTCCCTTTCCCAGCAAGGGTTTCGACGGTCTCAGAACGTCCTATACCGCCCTTCCTGCACCGATTGCGCCGCGTGTTTGTCCGCGCGGATTGACGTTTCGGCCTTTCAACCCAGCAAAAGCCAGAAACGCGCGGTCAGGCGGAACTCATATCTGCGACGCCGGGCGAATTCCCCATGGGCTACCGACGAACAGTATGACCTGTTCCGCACCTATCTTGACACCCGACATGCGGATGGCGGAATGGCGGATATGGACGTCTTCGAATTTGCAGCCATGATCGAAGAGACCCCCATACGCAGCCGAGTGGTCGAATATTCAGACCCGGAATCTGGCAATCTGATCGCTGTCAGTTTGACCGATGTCTTGGATGACGGGCTGAGCATGGTCTATTCATTCTATAGCCCGGAACAGCCTCAGAATTCACTGGGCACGTACATGATTTTGGATCACATCGACATCGCACGCGAGGCGGGTCTGCCCTATATTTATCTTGGCTACTGGGTGCCTGGCAGCCCGAAAATGGGATACAAATCCCGCTTTGCAGGGCTGGAAGTTTACAGTCAGGGCGAATGGAAACGGGTCAAGGATCCCTATGACATTGCACATGACGGCCACCACCCGCTGTCCACAGCCCCCATCGCCGAACAGGTTGCCAGCATCCAACTGCCTGATCGTCACCCGACCAAAGGCTGAAACCTGATGCAACAAAGCCTCCACGCCGTTACGCTTGTCGTGCCGGATTACGATGATGCCATCGCCTTTTTCACGCATACACTCAGCTTTTCCCTGACGCAGGACATCGACTTGGGCGCTGGAAAAAGATGGGTCCGCGTAAGCCCACCCGGATCCACCGGGGGCTCACTTCTACTCGCCAGGGCCATCGATGCAGATCAGAGAACCGCAATCGGCAACCAGACAGGTGGTCGGGTCGGCTTCTTTCTGGAAACAGACAATTTCGACCGCGACTATAAGGACATGCTGGCCAAAGGCGTCCATTTCGAAGAAGCCCCGCGCCATGAACCATATGGAACCGTAGCAGTCTGGCAGGACCCGTTCGGAAACAGATGGGATCTGATCCAATTCACCTGATCCGCATCTTCATCTGGCCAAAAATACCTCGGGGTTGAATTGACCGCAGGCCAAGAAGGGGCTGGCCCCTTCTACCTACAAACAAAGCAAAGGGGGCCAGCTGGCCCCCCTTTTCATTTGAACACCTGATCTTTGATCAATTCGGGATCAGATCCGGCACGATGGTCACAATCGCAGGGAAGAACCAAAGGATTCCGATACCTACCACCTGGATCAGCACAAACGGTACAATCCCACGATAGATATGGCCGGTCGTCACTTCTTTCGGCGCGACCCCGCGCAGATAGAACAGCGCAAATCCAAAAGGTGGCGTCAGGAACGAGGTCTGCAGGTTCACCGCCACCATGATCGTCACCCATTTCGGATCAAAAGACCCGCCATAGATTACCGGGCCTACAATCGGGATCACGATGTAGATGATTTCCAGGAAATCCAGTACGAACCCAAGGAAGAACAGCACCAGCATCACGATCAGGAAGACTGTGAATTCATTGTCAAAGCTCTTGAGGAATTGCTGGATATAGTGCTCACCGCCAAACGAGATCACCACAAGGTTCAGCAATTGAGACCCGATCAAAATGGTGAACACCATTGAGGTCACCTTGGCGGTTTCCCGCACCACCGGGGTCAGCACGCCGCTGGAATACAGAACCCAGCAGCCGAACAGCAAACCGAACAGGGCATACAGATAGGCCGCATAGGCTATGATGAAGGCAATCCAGGTTTCGGCCGAGGCGCTGCTCTGATTGATGCGCAGATCAAAATTGACCCCCATCAACAGGGCAATGACCACGGCGAAGGTGGCCCAGATGATGACCTTGCCGGACCGCTCCTGATCTTGCAGCTTGCGATAGGCCGCCAGCATGATCGCACCACCTGCGCCCAAAGCCGCCGCCGGTGTTGGGTTGGTCACCCCACCCAGGATCGACCCCAGCACCGCGATGATCAGAACCAGCGGAGGAAAGACCACCCGGATCAGATCATTGGTGGCACAGCGCGCCGCAGCCTCTTTGCAGCCATAGATGGCCAAGGCAAAGGGCAACGCCAGCATCACAAAGGTCAACCCTGACGACGTTGTTGGCGACACGAACAGAATATCGACAAGCAACATCAGGATCAGACCAATGGACCCAAGGATCAGCGGCTGTGGCGACCGTGACGGCGCAATGCCCCGACCCAGCACAATGGTCAGACCCAGCAACAGAACCATCACCGCAACACCCGTTCCAATCGGAGCGGCGTTGGCAATCTTCTCTTGCTGCGCGGTGGCCAGTTCTTCCTCGGTCAGACGGGTCGATTCTGCGGCACCACCTGCGTCATCAATGGCCGTTTGCTCGGCCACGGCCTGATCCCAGGCGGATTGACCATGCAGCTCAATCATCGAGGCTTTGCAGGTTTCGGAAACGTTGGTCCGCAGCGATGCGCCCTGCCCGATATCAGAGAAAGCCGAGACCGAGACGTTCTGGCTGCCGATAACCCCCAAATTGCCCAGCAGAACTGTACCCACGATCAGCGCGACAGGCGCACCCAGCAACCAGGTGAAACCTTCTGAACGGGTAATGGGCTCTCCGCTGCCGCCGGTCATGGGCACCGCAGGCGCCTTATGCGGGTTGAGCAGCGCATAGCCAAAGGCATAAAGCGCATATAGCAGCGCCAACATGATCCCTGGCAGCAAGGCGGCCTGGAACAAAGTACCGACCGAGACAACCGCAGGCTCACCCAGATAGGTCAGTGCGTCCGTGCATCCTGCGTCAACCGCGCGGGTCTCTTGAGCCGTCGAATACAAGTCACCGGCCAGCGTTCCCAGCAGAACAATCACGATCGAGGGCGGGATGATCTGCCCCAGCGTACCTGAAGCCGCAATGACACCCGTCGCCAATTCAGGCGAATAGTTGTTGCGCAGCATGGTTGGCAGCGCCAGCAAGCCCATGGTTACAACGGTCGCGCCCACGATCCCGGTTGAGGCCGCAAGAAACGCCCCCACGACCACAATCGAAACGGCCAGACCACCCGGCAACGGTCCAAAGACGCGCGCCATTGTGGTCAGCAGATCATTGGCGATCTTCGACCGTTCAAGCGTGATGCCCATCAGCACGAACATCAAAACCGCCAGAAGGGTTTCAATGGACTGACCGGCCAGAACACGCTCGTTCATGCGGTTCACGATGAACGACACGTTGCGGTCCAGAGCGGTTTCCCAGCCCGAGACAAAAACAGGCTCGGCAATCCTTGGTAAGTCCGGGAAGCGGAACACTGATATGGTATCGGGTTTAACCCCCGTGCTGACCAGATCCTGATACGCCGCAGAGCCGGTGTCGATCGCCTGGTGAATCAGCAAACCTGCGCTGTCCAATGCGGCGATGATGCCGAATGAGATCACTCCTGCCCCGCCGATGGCGAAGGCCACCGGAAAACCGGATAGAATACCTCCGAAGAGGCAGAAAAATACGATAATGAGGCCTATCTCGACGCCATCAAGTCCGAATAGCATTGTCTGATTCTCCGTCCCTAATGCGCGCCTTCGTAGGCTTCTTCACCCTCGCCAAGGCTGTCCTTGTCGAGGTATTTTCCAACACTTTCCGGGCCTTCCACATATTCCAGATACGAGCGGTACAGGAATGCAATCGCGTGCAGGAACACCATCGCTGCGAAGGCGATCAGCAAGATCTTGAACAGGAAATAGCCGTTGAATCCGTTGGGGCTGAACCCGATGGTTTCCACGTTCCAGCGCAGCGCGCGGGACTTGGCCACCAGCCGGTCCAAAGTATCACTGGCCGAGGGCTTCGGCACGATCAGATGCCGCCACATGAAGTACCAGCCATACATCCAGGTCAGCACCGCCATCGGCATCATGAACAGTATGGCACCACACATGTCGACCACACGTTTGGCGCGGTGGCTGATGCCGGCATAGATTAGGTCAACGCGGACATGGCCGCCCTGTACAAAGGTGTAGGTGCAGCACAGGCACACGACCATGGCGTTATACAGTTTCAGCTCTTCAGCGAACCAGCTGATATCCATCTGAAACGGGATACCCAGCCCAAAGGACATATCCGGGCGGGTAAAGACCCGCTGCATGAACACGATGATGATCTGCTGAACCACCATCAAAAGGCCTGCCCAGGCGAAGAAACGCCCCGTCGTGTTGGCAAAGCCTTCAAGCCCGCGCACCATCGCCCACATGAAGTTGCGGTAGTAAAGACCAATGGCCGTCAACACTAGAAACAGCGTGAAAACCACAAAGAAGAACTCGACCGACCCGCCGTAATAGACAAAGCGCATGACTGCTTCTTTGTCCGACCAGTCTAGCCAGAGTTGCGGATGCGTGATGGCGTATCCGAAATTAATGAAGGCTTCGGCAATGTTCTGAATGAACCATATCAGTCCATTCCACAGGGCGCCGAAGAACGAGATACCGTTTTCGTCCTGCATGTTGTCCCCAGGTCGCGTCAGTTGCACATTTGAGAGTTACAGTTTGTCCGACCGTCAGATGCGCAACGGGAATGGCTCCCCCGACATGCGGGGGAACCGATTTCAAAGATCGAAGTGACTTAGCCGCGAACGCGGTCGCGCTGCGAGGTGTAGACACCCGACGACAGATTGTTCCAGGCCGAAGACGCGGCCATGGATTCCATCGCGCTGTCGTGGATGCGCTTGAACAGCTCGTCGCCCATGTTCTCGTCCAGGACTTCCTGGCTTGCGGCACCAAACGCGTCCCAAACGCTGTCCGGGAACTCCATGACCTTGACGCCACCTGCCTGCAGACGCTGCAGCGCCGCGCCGTTGTTGGCCAAGAATTGCGCCAGGTTCCACTGATGGCATTCACCTGCGGCGATCTCGATGATCTTCTGCTGCGAGGCAGACAGGCTGTCATAGACCTCGCGGTTGGTTGCCAGCGAAAGACCCGCACCCGGCTCATGGAAGCCCGCGGTGTAGTATGTCTTGGTGATTTCCTGGAAACCGGCTTTTTCGTCAGCCCACGGACCGATCCACTCGGTTCCGTCGATCGCGCCGGATGACAGCGCCTGATACACTTCGGAGCCCGGAATGTTCTGTACGGATGCGCCCAGTTTACCCAGAGCTTTACCGCCCAGCCCCGGCATGCGGAACTTCAGGCCGTTGAAATCTTCGGGGCTGTTGATCTCTTTCGAGTACCAGCCACCCGCCTGCGCACCGGTGTTACCAGCCAGGAAGGATTTCAGGCCAAAGATTTCGCCCAGCTCGTCATGCAGTTCCATACCACCGGCATGGTAGTACCAGTTCACCAGTTCCTGGGCGGTCATACCAAACGGAACAGCGGTAAAGAATGCATAGCCCGGATGCTGACCCACAAAATAATAGTCTGCCGCGTGGTACATGTCGGCCTGACCGGATGATACCGCGTCAAACACTTCGAACGCGCCAACCAGCTCACCGGCTGCTTTGATCTCAACGTTCAGGTTGCCGTCCGACATGGTGGTGATGCTGTCGGCGCAGCGCTGCGCGCTGTCGAACACACCTGCAAGGCCACGGCCCCAGGATGTGACCATGGTCAGCGTGCGCTTGCCCTGTGCATAGGCCGGTGCCGCCAGCGTGGTCGCTGCAGCAGCCGAGCCGCCCAGTGCGGATGTTTTCAGAAATGAACGACGGTCCATATGAGTGATCCTCCCCTTCATAATCATGACCCGGATTGTCCGGGCCTGTCGTATTCAACAGCGGCAAGACTAGTCACAAGGAAGTGAAAGGGAATACCTACTACTGCGTAGAAACGCGGCTTTCTGCGCGAATTGCACAGGCAATAACGGTCCAATCATAGCAAAACAGGGATTTTTGGTGCCGTTTTCCCGCCAGACGCCCAATCTTTTTGCAATTTTGCTGTGGCTTGCGTATCGATTCGTCCATGCAAAGACTTCGACAACTGGTCTCGTTGACCTATGCTCAAAAGCTGTCGCTGGTGGCGGCGATCCCGCTGGTCGTGGCGGTGGCCGCGATTGCGGTGATGGTTGCCTATGAGGCGCGCGCCACTGCCGAGCGCGAAATTGAAGCACTGGAACGCTCTTTGATTCAGGCCAAGAAGGAAGAGCTGCGCAACTATGTCACACAGGCGCGCAATGGGTTTGCCTATATCTACGGGCGCGCGGCTCCGGATGACACAGCCGCCAAAACTCAGGTCGCGCAAATCCTGTCGGCCATGATCTATGGGCAGGACGGGTTCTTTTTCGTCTATGACTATGACGGCACCAATCTGGTAAGCCCCCGTCAGACTGAGTTCATCAACCGAAATTGGGAGGGTCTGACCGACAGCGACGGCACACCGGTGGTGAATGAGTTCATTCGCCTTGCTCGTCAGGGTGCGGGTTGGCACAGCTTTATGTGGCAAAAGCCCTCGACCGGGGAAGAAGCGCAGATGATCGCCTATGTCGTCGGCCTTCAGGATTGGCGCTGGGTCGTGGGCACCGGGGTATTCATCGATGACATTGTTGCCGCAGTTGCCAGCGCACGGGCCGAGGTTGAAGCGCGCGTGCAGCGTACCTTCATGTATATCGGTGCCATTGTTCTGGCCGCTGTTCTGATTGTCTTTGCCTCAGGCATGTTGCTCAACATCCGCGAAAGACGTCTGGCCGATGCCAAACTGAAACAGCTGACCCAGCGGGTATTCGACGCGCAAGAGGAAGAGCGCGGCCGTGTGGCACGCGAGCTTCATGACGGGATCAGTCAGATCCTTGTGGGCGTGCGCTTTGCGTTGGACAACGCCCGCCGTCGCCTGTCGCGCGGCGATGATGTGGGCGCGCATGATCCACTGGACAAGGGGATCGAGCATCTGGGAACCGCCATCAGCGAGGTCCGCCGCATCAGTCGCGACTTGCGCCCCGGCGTGCTGGACGATTTGGGCCTCGGCCCCGCGCTTGAGGCTCTGACAGATGATTTCCGCGAGAGAACCGGGATCGAGACCGATTTCTCGACCGTTGTTTTCCGCAACCGGCTGGATCAGGATAGCAAGATCGCCCTCTATCGCATTGCCCAAGAGGCCCTGACCAATATCGAACGCCATTCCGGTGCCACCCATGTCACCATCGATCTGCGCGGGCACAAGAAAGGCGCAACCATGCGAATAACCGACAATGGCCGCGGTTTGCACAACTCTCCGGGTCGGGGCAGTACCGGGATTGGGTTGCGCAATATGCAGGAACGGATCGAGCAACTTGACGGATCGCTGCGTATTCTGTCATCACGCGGCCACCGCAGCGGCACAGTGATCGAGGTCAGCCTGCCACTCAGCCACCTGTTGCCGCCACAGGAAGACGCAACTCCGAACCGAAAGGCCGGTACATGAGCGACCAGACGATCCGGGTCCTGATTGTCGACGATCATCCAATGGTGGCCGAGGGGATCCAGTCGATCCTCGAAAGCTATGATGACATTACCGTGGTCGGGACACTCAGCAGCGGAAAGAAAGCGGTTGATCAGGTTGCCGATCTGAAGCCTGACGTCATCCTGATGGACCTGAACATGCCCGGGCTAAGCGGTCTGAGCGCAACCGAGATCATCCTTGAACGCATACCGGACACCTGCATTCTGATCCTGTCCATGCATGACAGCCCCGAATATATTTCGACTGCTCTCAGCCATGGTGCAAAAGGGTACGTGCTCAAGGACGTCCCAACGGATGAAATCAAAAAGGCCATCGACGCCGTCATGCGGGGTGAACAATACTTGTGCACGGGCGCAAGCGGTTCCCTCAAACCCAAAGGCGACACAACGCGCGAGGCTTTGACCGGGCGCGAGCAGACGATCTTGCTGGAGCTGGCACAAGGGAAATCGAACAAGGAAGTCGCCCAAACACTTGATATCTCAGTGCGAACGGTCGAAACCCATCGCAAGAACATCAAACGAAAATTGGGCATATCCTCAACTGCCGGCCTGACCCGCTATGCGCTGGAGCACGGCGTTCTACAGGGCACCAGCCCAGGGTTCTGATCCCGTAGCGCGGCACGCGCTGCTCGGCCTAGCCGCCGCAGGCAGGCGGGCAACGGGCGAGAGCACTCTTAGTTACCGTCAATCCAGAAGGGCGTCGCGCCGGACTCCTTCCTTGTCATGGTGATGCTGAAGAACACGCCCATATAACTGACGGGTCCGTTCCACCCCACCGCACATGCCTTCGGTTTCGACAAAAGAAAAGATCCCGACATATCGTCTGCGCTCTCCTTTCACGGGAGCGACCCGGTGCAAGGAATAGCGCCCTTTGAAAATCTGCAGATCCCCTGGGTTCAACACCAACTGGTGCACCCGTGTCCGATCACCGCCCAGAACCGCAGAAACAGCCGCGAAATTCTCATCCTCGGCGCTTCGCAGGTTGGGGGCATATTCGAATTCACCACCGAATTCTCCATTCTGAATGGCCAGCGTCACGGTGTAGTTGTTGGTGTCAAAATGCCAGGGAAACCCCTGCCCTTCTTCGACCACGTTGATGATGACATCAGCCAAAGGATCATCGTAGCGAAAGAACCGGTCTTCGGACTCGTTCAATGCCGTTCGAATGAAAGGTAAAAAACCAGCGAACTCATAAATACGTCGCAGCGGTCCGGATTTGGAAAAACTGTCCGCTGGCACAAAGGCATTCGACCGATCATAAAATCGACGCACCGGATGGCTTGGCGCCAATGCCGGGTCGTCTTTGGTGAAATACGGATTCGTTCGGCTAAATGACCTATGTGCACCAACGGCAGTCTTATCGGCTTCTTTCAGCAAACGCGCCACGCCATCCTCGTGTACGAAACCTGGAAGAACAGCACAGCCGTCCCGATCCAGCTCGCGCCTCAGATCACCTATCAGCTGCTCATATGCCCATGAACCGGGGCGGTCTATCGGGTATCGCCCGAGATCAACCAGATCCTGCAACATGTTCGGCCTCCCTCGCCACTGCAATTAAGTCCAGCGTGACTCAGCCTAAAATCACGATCATGCCCGTTTCGGACATCGGCATGACGCATTTCGACACTTCCGTGCCACTCGCCAAGCATTGCAAAGGGCCGAAAATCCCGAAAGTTCCGAACATGCGTCAAAATGCGCAATAAAATGTCGCAAAATACCACCCAGAAGTTAGAAAATTGGTGCAATTGCCTGTTGACGCCCCTTTCCACCGCCCATAATGTCCAACCCACGCAAAAAGGAGCCTCTGGCGATGAGAACGCTAGTCGTAATCGTAGGAACCACGCGCATGGGCCGGTAACGGTAAACCATAATCGAACCCATGCGCCTCCGAAAATCTCGGGGGCTTTTTTTATGCGAAACGCAAGACACATGTCGCGAACGGAGCAAAGCAGATGACACGTGAGATGACCGGCGCAAAGATGGTAGTTCAGGCCCTCAAGGATCAGGGCGTGGACACGGTATTCGGATACCCCGGTGGCGCCGTGCTACCGATCTATGATGAGATCTTTCTGCAAAACGACATTCGCCACATTCTGGTGCGTCACGAACAGGGTGCGGTTCACGCCGCCGAAGGCTATGCCCGCTCGACCGGCAAGCCCGGCGTTGCGCTTGTGACCTCGGGCCCCGGCGCTACCAATGCGGTGACCGGGCTGACCGATGCGCTTCTGGACTCGATCCCGATTGTTGTTCTGACCGGACAGGTTCCGACCTTCATGATCGGCTCGGACGCCTTTCAGGAGGCTGATACCATTGGCATCACACGCCCCTGCACCAAACATAACTGGCTGGTAAAGGACACGAATTCGCTGTCCGATACCTTGCACGAGGCGTTCCATGTCGCCACCTCGGGCCGTCCTGGCCCGGTCCTGATCGACATTCCCAAGGACGTTCAGTTTGCATCCGGAGAATACAGCGCACCGAAACCATCTACCTCACACTATCAACCTGTCCTGAAAGGTGATCTGGAAGAGATCACCGAGCTGGTTGCTGCGATTGAGACCGCGAAAAAACCAGTGTTTTACACCGGCGGCGGCGTCATCAATTCGGGCCCGGCAGCCAGCCAGTTGCTGCGGGAACTGGTAGACGCAACAGATTTCCCGATCACTTCGACCTTGATGGGCCTGGGCGCCTATCCGGCGTCTGGCAGGAATTGGCTGGGCATGCTGGGCATGCACGGGTTGTATGAGGCCAATCTGGCGATGCATGATTGCGATCTGATGATCAATATCGGCGCTCGTTTTGATGACCGCATCACTGGTCGGATCGACGCGTTCTCGCCCGATTCCAAAAAAGCGCATATCGACATCGACCCGTCTTCGATCAACAAGGTGATCCGCGTTGATATCCCGATTGTTGGCGATGTGGCCCACGTGCTTGAGGACATCCTCAAGGTCTGGAAATCGCGCGGTCGCAAGACCAACACCGCAGCTATTGCGAAATGGCAGGAACAGATCGGCGAATGGCGCAAGGTGAACTGCCTGGCCTATACCAACAGCGAAAAGACCATCAAACCGCAATACGCGCTGCAACGCCTTGAAGAACTGACCAAAAAACATGACCGTTACATCACGACCGAGGTTGGCCAACACCAGATGTGGGCCGCTCAATACCTTGGCTTCGAAGATCCCAACCGCTGGATGACCTCAGGTGGTCTGGGCACGATGGGTTACGGGTTCCCGGCCTCGATCGGTGTTCAGATGGCACATCCCGACGCGCTGGTGATCAACGTGGCCGGTGAGGCCTCGTGGCTGATGAACATGCAGGAAATGGGCACCGCTACGCAGTATCGCCTGCCGGTGAAACAGTTCATCCTGAACAACGAACGCTTGGGCATGGTGCGCCAGTGGCAGGAACTGCTGCATGGCGAACGGTATTCGCATTCCTGGTCCGAAGCGCTGCCTGATTTCGTCAAGCTCGCCGAGGCGTTTGGCGCCAAGGGTATCTTGTGTTCTGACCCCGCCGATCTGGACGATGCGATCATGGAGATGATCAACTATGACGGCCCCGTGATCTTCGACTGTCTGGTCGAAAAGCACGAGAACTGCTTCCCCATGATCCCGTCGGGCAAGGCCCATAACGAGATGCTGCTGGGCGAGGCCGAGACGCAGGGCGTGATCGATAGCAAAGGTTCGGTTCTGGTATGACAGCGCAGATGATCAGTTTTGACGCAACGCGCTTCCAGCCTACGCCGGACGAGTTGAACGAAGAAGCTGATGATTTCATCAATCCGGATGTGTTTGGCAAGGAACTCAGCATCTTTCTGAGTGAAGAGCTTGCCGCATCCGGGTTTGAGGTTTCCTTCGCCTGTGCCGAGGACTGGGGATGGTATCACGAAATTGATCACGACGAGCCGTTTGCCCTGGTTTTCGGCTGCTCAAACTATGGTGATGGCCATCTGGTTCAGTTCTCACCAAAGACCGAGCATGTGAGAAAGATGTTCAAGAAATACCACGCAGCCCCCAAGGTGGATGCATTGCGTGGCGCAATTTGGAAAATTCTGGAGAATGCCGAAGGTGTATCGAACCTTCGCTACGAAGAGGACTAGCTCAGCATGTCTGCCCTACATATCAAAAAAGGCTCCACCCGCCATTCGGCCTATAACCTACGACCCACGTTTTCCGACGTACAGGAACGCCATACCATCGCAGTTCTGGTCGAGAATGAACCGGGGGTTCTAGCCCGCGTCATCGGCCTGTTCTCGGGCCGTGGTTATAACATCGAAAGCCTGACCGTCGCCGAGGTGGACCATACCGGCCACCTCAGCCGCATCACCATCGTCACCACCGGCACCCCGCAGGTGATCGAACAGATCAAGGCGCAGCTGGGCCGGATCGTATCGGTACGCGACGTGCATGACCTGACGGTCGAAGGCGCGTCGGTCGAGCGGGAATTGGCCATCATCAAGGTGGTCGGCGACGGCGACAAGCGGGTCGAGGCGCTGCGTCTGGCCGATATTTTCCGTGCCAATGTCGTGGACAGCACGTTGAATTCGTTCATTTTTGAGATCACTGGCGCACCTGACAAGATCGACGCCTTTGCCGATCTCATGCGCCCACTGGGTCTGATCGAAATCGCCCGGACCGGCGTTGCAGCCCTGTTGCGCGGCGATTGACCAAAACTGCCCCGCCGGCGCATCCAGTTGGCGGCGGGGTATCGGCAATACCCAATTTGCAAGATCACAATACGCCAAACGTGAACATCAACGTCACATTTGCCTAAAAAGTTTAAGCTAAATCAGAATTAACCTATTGCGTCTGTGCATCATCGCGTTAGCCTTCAAGGGTAGCGCGGCGTTGGGATGCGTCCGCTGGGTCATCTGTACGATTTCAGACAGCGCCTGGTTTGTTGGCCAGTTGTGTCGCGGTTATTCGGAATACACACAAGTACCGGGACGAAAATGACGAACGACAGCCGCAGCCCCGACGACCTACGCAGGATGTTCGGCGCCAATCTGAGAACTCTTGCTGGACAATATAATTCAGTTTCCGAGCTGTGCCGCCAGCTTGGAGTGAACCGAACTCAGTTCAATCGCTATCTTGGCGGCGAAAGCTTTCCCCGACCCGATGTCCTTGACCGAATATGCCGCTTTTTTGATGTTGATGCTCGGATTTTGCTCCATCCCTTGGATCAGATTGACCAACCGTCCAAGCACCCGGCTGCCGTCGCCCTGACTGAGTTTCTAGGATCCACCCCAGCCACCTTGACTGAAATTCTGTTTCCCGGCGGGTTCTATTATGCGACCGAGACAGAACTTGATGGCACAAAACCCCTGAGGCACAGGCTTTTTCACGCCCGAAGGTTACCGCAATGTACTTTGGTGAGAGGGTTTGAACCAATTTCCGAGACACCCGGAGCATCAGTCGCAGAGCGCGAAGTCCAGGGTATCGTGGCTTGTGCCGGGCGGCAGATTTATATGCTCATGTCCTGTCGTGCGTCTCAGAAAAGTAGGATCTATCTGGTTACACGTGGAATTGAAAATCAAACAAACTGTTGGCGCGGTGTCGCAATTTGCCTGTCAAAAACTACAGCTACAGCAACGACGACACGGCGGATATTGCTCAGACATTTAGGGGACGACACCTCGACAGTCCTGGCCGCCGCGCGCATTGCACGCCGACCAGAAGTCATGGCCCGCGCTTGACAACGATCCTGGTGTGTTAACCCGCGATTTCCCCGCCCTGAGAGATCAGCCAGTATAGGTGCCAACTGGCGTGCCCCAATAGCGGCAGTACGATCAACAAGCCGAAAAACCAGGGAATCATTGCGGCAAACGTCAGAACCGCAATCAGCGCGCCCCACCCCAGCATCAATCTGCGGTTTGCGGCCACATAGCTATAGCTGGCAATCATTGCGGTCACAAAATCCAGCTCTCGGTCCAAAAGCATCGGAATTGAAAGCACCGTGATCATGTAGAGGATGGTCACAAAAATCGCGCCAACAGCTGTTCCAACCGCCAACATCGTCAACCCGTTTGATGTAAGGAACACCTCAAGGGACGAAGACACATTGGTCATGGTCGATAGCCCCATAAAAAGGGCAAAGATCATGTGGCCAAGAAAGAACCAGAACAGAAACATCACAACGATGATGGCGCAGATCGAAGGTAACTGACGGCGGCTTTGACTCAGGATTACGCCAAATATGGCCCGAGAATCCAAACCTTCACCCTCTTGAATGCGCCGCGATACCTCATACAGCCCCACCATGGCAAAGGGGCCCAGCATCGGGAAACCGATTGCGGCCAAAATCAGCCAATAGGTCGTTCCGGTCGTGAGAGTGACCCAAACCATCAGCCAGCCTATCAATACATAGAACCCGGAAAAGAGCAGCCCAAAAAGCGGAGCGCGGCGAAAATCGCTCCAGCCTCGCCTTAGGGCCTCGTGCAGCATTTCGACATCTACCCGCCCCATGTTCGGAACACCAAACTGTTTGTCCATGGCTTTTATCCTTCGTATCCGGTCGATTTTCAGGCGGGTCGTTTTTGCGGCCAACTGGTGGCAGAATGATAAGCAGATCCGATGGACAAAATGCGAGAGTCCGCTCCGCGCGGACCAAAGATCTGCATTCCCATCGGCAAGCCTTCGGATCCAAATCCAACAGGAACCGAGAGGCAAGGCAGTCCGATCAGGCTGACCGGCACCACGACCTGCATCCAACGGTGATAGGTATCCATCCGGGTGCCGTTGATTTCGGTGGGAAATGCAAGCTGCAAGTCGAATGGCCAGACCTGGGCCGACGGCAGGATAAGCGCATCATAGTCCTGGAAAACTTCGGTCGCACGTCGGAACCACTCGGTTCGCACAACACTGGCACGATGGACCTGCATCGCTGTCAGCGCCAGACCACGGTCCAGTTCCCATTGCGCAGTATCCTTCAGTGACGCGCGGTGTTCTGTCAGAGACGCAAGACCGGCCGCCACGCTCCACGAACGCAATGTAATCCAGCTATTCCACATCTGGTCTGCGTCAAAGGGTGGTGTGAGGGGTTCGACCTTGGCCCCGAGTTGAGTGAACACCTCGAGCGCGTCACGGCAAATCTCGCGGATACCAGGTTCGAATGGAAAGGCTCCGCCCCAGTCATCCAACCACCCGATACGCATTCCGGTCAGATCTGCGGGTTGGACCGGAGACACGGTTTCCCCCGGATGACCCAAAGGTTGAGACGGATGAGTGCCGCTGATCACATCAAGCAATAGACCAATATCTTCGGGGCTCCGCGCCATCGGGCCCAATGTAGAAAGCTGGTGCAAGTACCCGTCACCGTCGGGTTCGTTTGGCACCCGTCCCCAACTGGGCCTGAAGCCATAGACGTTGTTCCATGCCGCAGGGTTGCGCAGGCTGCCCATCATGTCAGACCCATCGGCCAGCGCCACCATGCCAGACGCCAGCGCGACCGCTGCTCCACCGGATGAACCGCCGCAAGTACGCTCGGGGTCATATGGATTGCATGTCACGCCATATACTGGATTGAACGTATGTGAGCCCAACCCGAATTCCGGGGTATTGGTTTTACCGATCAGGATTGCCCCGGCCTCTTTCATCCGCTGGGCTAACAGATCGTCTGTTTCCGGAATGAACCCATTCAGGATTGGTGATCCTTGGGACGAAACGACGCCCGCAACATTCACCAAGTCTTTGACGGCAATCGGCAGACCATGCAGCGGACCACGGTTTGGTCCGGCATCAACAGCACGGGCCTCGGCCATCAAATCATCAGGATCACGCATTGCCACGATTGCATTCAGGCGCTCGTTCACTGCGGCGATCCGCTCTAGCGTCAGTTGCATCAGCTCAGCCGCCGATAAACGCCCAGAGGACAATGCACTCAACAATTCGGCAGCTGTTATTTGGCCTAGATCCATCCCTGGGCTCCACCTTTTTGGTCAGCCTAGCCGGAGCGTATCCTCATTTAAACCCTCAGTTTGAATGCATCTTTTTTAGCAAAGACCACCCGAAGTCACTTGGATCGAGACTCAAAATGCAAATTGCTGTCGTGCCCAAGAAAGTGTTTTACGCACAAAAGGATGGAAAGGACGCTTAACACAAGCCAGATGCCGCCCCACATCATGGTCGTGCCGCCGAATTCTTGGGCCAGCATGTAGGCATCCGAGCGGACACCCGAGCGCCGGATCGTGTCATCAAAGATATCATAAGGCACATAGATCACGCTGGTCAGCCCGATCACGCGTAAAGCCAGATCACAGATCGGCCGACTTAGATAGAACGCCATGCCGATCATTACCGCCCCAACACCTGCACAAAACGCCATGGCAAAGGGATCGCGAACATAAAGCGCTGTTACCAACAGCATCACGCCGCCAAATCCACCCAGCACCGCCCGGTCCCAATGCGTGCGCAATGCTATCAGCAACAACCCCATCCCTAGCGCCAGCGACCCGAGATAACCGGCGGACAGGCTGAAGAATCTTTGCCCACCACGCGCTGTGACAAGACCACCCTGCTGCGGTGAGATCGAGAAGCTCTCGACCGAACCACCGGTTAGGACGACGGTTATCGCGTGCGACAGCTCGTGCAGGAAAACGATGAGTATCTTCAGAGGCACCACAATCGGCGTAGACCAGAACACAAACACCAAAGCGACAAGCGCAATCAGTTGCCAATGTCCTTTAATCAGCTTCATCATGGGCATCGAACGCGCTGCTATCAGCCTTCGCCCTGCGCTTCGGAACGGCTTTTTCCGGCCACGTTCAAGGCCAGCGTGGCGGCCATGAACCCGTCAAGATCCCCATCCAAAACCCCCTTGGTATCCGAGGTTTCATGGTTGGTCCTCAGGTCCTTCACCATTTGGTAAGGCTGCAGAACATACGACCGGATCTGGTTGCCCCAGCCCGCATCGCCCTTGGCCTCGTGGGCTGCGTTGATGTCAGCATTGCGGCGGTCCAGCTCTTGCTGGTACAGGCGAGATTTCAGTGCTTTCATCGCAATATCACGGTTCTGGTGCTGGGATTTCACGGATGATGTAACAACGATCCCGGTCGGGATATGCGTGATCCGCACGGCCGAGTCCGTGGTGTTCACGTGCTGGCCTCCTGCCCCCGAGGACCGGTAGGTGTCGATGCGAATCTCGGACGGGTTGACCTCGATCTCGATATTGTCGTCCACCACCGGGTAAACCCAGACCGAACTGAACGAGGTATGCCGTTTGGCCGCCGAGTCATAAGGTGAAATTCGCACCAGCCGATGCACGCCGCTTTCCGATTTCAGCCAGCCATAGGCGTTGTGGCCAGAAATTTTGTACGCCGCGGATTTAATACCCGCCTCTTCGCCCGAGGTCTCGGATTGCAGCTCGACCGTATAGCCCTTTTTCTCGGCCCAGCGGACATACATCCGCGCTAGCATCGAAGCCCAGTCGCAGCTTTCGGTGCCGCCTGCGCCCGAATTGATCTCGAGGAAGGTGTCGTTGCCGTCGGCCTCTCCGTCCAGCAGCGCCTCAAGCTCTTTCTTGGCGGCTTTGGCTTTTAGCTTTCTGATCGCCTCTTCAGCGTCGGTGACGACCTCTTCGTCCTCTTCCATCTCGCCCAGTTCGATCAATTCCATATTGTCGCTGAGGTCGGTTTTGATGGATTCATAGATTTCAATAGCATCGACCAGCATCTGCCGCTCGCGCATCAGTTTTTGCGCATTCTCGGGGTTGTCCCACAGGTTGGGATCCTCAACCCGGGCATTGAATTCCTCAAGGCGATGGGGTGCGGTTTCATAGTCCATGCGCTGCGCCAGCAGCTCTAGCGACTTTTCAATTTCCGCCACGGTATTCTGGGTTTCGGCGCGCATGGTTACGTCCCAACTTGCTCAATCAGGCCTGCGTGATAGCAAGAGCGTGGGGCCACCACAAGACAGCGGAGACCTGAATGCATATCGTTCCGGGTGATATCATGGATTGCTGGGGATTATGCCGTGCCACTCTGATCGCCGAAGCCCAGCATGCGTTAGTCTGGAAAGTTCACGCGCGGGATTATGGGTCGGCCGCGCTAAAGTTATACCACCGCGCAGATCGCGGGAACGAAGCTGCTTCGACCAGGCTTTTGTCGCTTTGGCAGGATCGTGGCGCGGTTGCCATTTATGCCGAAGCGGGCAAAGCCGTATTGATGGAGTGGTTGGAGGGTCCGACACTGGGTGACATCGCGCGTGACGGAAACGCTGAAAGCGCGCTGCAGGTTTTCTCGGAGATGGCCCACCGCCTTCACCAAAAGCCCACGGTTGCGTTCGACGAGCTGCGACCATTGCACGAGGTATTCAATCCACTGTTTGATTGCACGTTTGCCCGCGATTGCCCTGATGCACTACAACGCGATGTGATCCGCGCAACGGAACTGGCATCAAACCTTCTGACGAGCCAACCGCAGGTGGTGCCGCTGCATGGTGACCTTCACACCGATAACGTAATTCAAACGCCTTCAGGGGCACGGATAATTGATGCAAAGGGGTATCTGGGCGATCCTGCTTTTGAACTTGCAAACGCACTGCGGCATCCCAAAGGTATGCCCGATCTGGTTCGCAGCCGCGACCAGATCGAACGCTGCCTCCAGCTTTACTCCGGAGCGTTAGGTGTGTCGCGGAAACGTCTTGCCCAATGGGCCGCTGCAAAATGTGCGCTATCCATCATGTGGCGCGGCCATGGGATAGTTTCAGCTGCGCCCGAGGCGACGCTCTTGAATCTGTTGTTGCGCGCGGCGGATCAGTAAAGCCCGCCGCCCTGCAAATCGCCTTGGCTGGCATTGGGACCCACAGTGATGGTGTCGCCGGTCGAGGTGGTCACCTGACGGCCCGAGCTGTTGACCTCTTCAAACAGCGGCAGGTCGGAACCCATCGCAAATCCACCGTCATAGATGCGGTCGATAAAGCCGTCGGCGCCATCGCGGAAATACTCGGCCACGACAAAGTCTCCGGACGCATCAGATGGCAAGCGTGCACCGCTGAATCGGTCAATTTTGATAAAGTGACCACCCGGTGGCACCTCGAACGGACCTCCGCCGTATTTCTCGACAGCTGTCTCCATGAAGCTTTGGAACACGGGACCGCACAAAGTGCCGCCATACGCGCCCCGGCCCATCGGGCGCGGACGGTCGTAGCCGATATAGCAGCCAGCAACGATGTTCGAAGTAAAGCCGATGAACCAGGCGTCTTTGGATTCATTGGTTGTCCCGGTCTTACCTGCGGTCGGCACAGGCAGATTGATAACGCTGGATGCCGTGCCGCGATCTACGACACCTTTCATCATCGACGTCAGCTGATAGGCGGTAATCGCATCCATGACCTGACTGCGGTTTGTCTCGATCGTGGGGGATTCATCAGGTTCCAGCCAGGCCGAATTACAATCCAGGCACTGGCGGTCATCGTGGCGATAGATTGTCTTGCCGAACCGATCCTGAATACGGTCAACCAGAGTGGGTTCAACCCGCTCGCCGCCATTTGCGAACATCGCATAGGCCGCAACCATCTTGTACAGCGTCGTCTCTTCGGACCCCAGCGAGTTGGCCAGGAAAGCACCCATCCGGTCATAAACGCCAAAGCGTTCCGCGTATCCGGCAACCACGGGCATCGTGACTTCTTGCGCCAGACGGATAGTCATCAGGTTCCGCGACTGTTCAATCCCGGTACGCAATGGCGTCGGCCCGTAGAATTTGTTGGTCGAATTCTTGGGTCGCCACAGGCCCTGCGGTGTGTTCACTTCGATCGGAGCGTCGACCACAATGGTCGCAGGGCTATACCCGCTGTCCAACGCAGCGGCATAGACGAAAGGCTTAAAGCTTGACCCGGGTTGACGCTGCGCCTGCGTGGCACGGTTGAACACAGAATCCTGATACGAGAATCCGCCCTGCATCGCCAAAACTCGGCCCGAGTTCACATCCATCGCAACAAAGCCGCCCTGAACCTCGGGGACCTGACGGGCGGACCATTGGCCTTCTTCCCCGGCCATCACCAGAATGACGTCACCGCGTTTGAAGTTGTCGAAGAAGCTGCCCTGCATCCACTTGATGTCCGAGCGCGGGATGATGCCGTCAGCCGGACCATTTTCAATGCCGACGGTCAGGGCCTGCTCACCGACATCCAGTACTACGGCGGGATACCACTGCGTAGGCAGAACCACATCACGGGGGATTTCCAGAATCGCCAAGGTCTCACGCCACTGCACCTCATCCGCCAGTATTTCTTCGGCGATCACTTCGTCGGTCCCGTGCCATTTTCCACGAGACCGGTCGTATTTCTGCAGCGCCTCGCGCAGGGCGTGCGCGGCTTTGACTTGCATTTCCTCGTCCACAGAGGCGCGGACAGTAAAACCACCTGTAAAGAACTCGCCCTCGCCGAAATCTTCGCTCAGCTGGCGGCGGATTTCGTCGGTGAAGTAATCCCGCGGCGGTAAGGCGGTGCGGAAACTTTCGAAATCACCATTCTGGACAGACCGCAAAGGCATCTCGACCTCGGCCTCATAGGTCGCCGTGTCGATATAACCGTTTTGGTTCATCTCGCGCAGCACGTAATTGCGCCGGTTCACAAGGCGTTCTTTCTGCCGAACCGGGTGATAATCCGACGGCGCCTTGGGCATAGCCGCCAAAGTGGCGGCCTCATGCGGAGCCAATTCCTGAAGGGTCTTGTTGAAATAGGTTTGCGCTGCTGCGGTTACACCATACGAGTTCTGGCCCAGAAAAATCTCGTTCATGTACAGTTCTAGGATCTGTTCCTTATCCAGCGTATTCTCAAGCCGTGTGGCCAGGATGATCTCTTTGATCTTGCGCTCGGCCCGACGGTCCCCCGACAACAGGAAGTTCTTCATTACCTGCTGTGTGATCGTCGATGCACCCCGTACATTCTCGCCCTTGGACTTCACTGCCTCGACACCAGCGGCAATAATCCCGCGCGGATCATAGCCCTTATGGTTATAGAAATTCTTGTCTTCGGCCGAAATAAAGGCCTGCTTAACCAGTTCGGGGATTTCTTCTGACGGGGTGAACAGACGGCGTTCCTGCGCAAATTCGTCGATCAGCTGACCCTCGCCAGAATAAATCCGGCTGATCGTGGGCGGTTTGTACTGCGCCAGGGATTCGTGACTGGGCAGGTCGCGCCCATACATCCAGAACACCGCGCCGATAACCAGCGCAGCCATAAAAATACCCAAGGTCACGAGGCTGAATATCGCCCCGAAAATCGAAAGAATGAAACGGATCACGTTACTGCCTTTTGCTCGCGGTGCCGCCTATATAGTGTCGCACCTGTGCAGGGTCAAAACACCATGGCCAATAATAGCCGGTTTGCGCCACGGGGTCACTGTCCAATCAGGGATCGTTTTACCATATCGTCCTGGCGCCATTTCTCTAGCCCATCCCGAATACCGCGCGCCATTCCCATGCGCCACTCCTGATTTCGTATATTTTTCAAATCTCTAGGGCTGGAAAGGAAGCCAAGCTCAATCAGAACGGAAGGAATATCCGCTGCCTTCAGAACCGAAAATGAGGCGGTGCGAATTGGCTTGTTGTTCATCGGACCGCCCTGTTGCGTCATTCCATTCGCCAGCATTTGTGCCAACGCATCCGTACGCGGCCTGGTTTCCTGACGCGCAAGGTCCAGCAGAACATCTGCAACCTGATCATCCGCACCGCTCAGATCGACGCCCGAAATCAAATCACTGCGGTCGTGCCGCTCGGCCAGTTTGTGGCTTGCTACATCCGAGGCATCTTGAGACAGCGTATAAACGGCCGCGCCATGAGCCCGCCCTTCTGTCAGAATGTCGGCATGTATAGAGATGAACACATCTGCACCTGCACGGTGTGCCAATGCAATACGACGTTCAAGAGAAACGAACTGATCATCGGTCCGCGTCATCTCAACCTCGTATCCGCCCGTGCGCAATAGCATCTCGCGCAGCTCTCGGGCAAAGGTCAGCATCAGCGTTTTCTCATCATCACCGTCAACTTCGGCGCCGGGATCAATTCCTCCATGCCCGGGATCCAACATGACACGCAAAGTTCCGTTGCCCTGCCCCCTAGGCGTGACAGATGTTACCGCCGGTTCCGGCAAATCCCAGCCGGTTTGCCGGGGCGTGCCAGCGCTGGCTGCGAAACTGTCGAAATCTGTCCCTTGCAGCCCAAGCGTCAAATGCGCGGCCCCAGTCGCAGAGTCCACTCGCATATCCGCCGTCTCGACCATCAGAGGCGCGCCCAACTCTAGCACCATGCGGGACCAGCCCGGTACGTAAGAGCCGAACTGCACACCACTGATACGACCAGTCTGTAGAAAGCGGTCACGATCAAGACCGGTCCAGTCTACCTCCTGGAAATCCAGGATCATCCGATACGGGTCGCGCAGGGTAAAAACGCGATAAGGCACCCCCTGGCTAAGCCCAAGCTGGATGCTTACACCGGACCGCCCGTCATCAACAATCGAACTTTGGTCTGGCAAAACACGGGCGAGTGCGCTGAAATCCTGCGCAACGGCGGTACTGCCTAGCGCCCAGATCAGCGCGATGGCGTAGATAATTCTGCTCATGGCCTCAAGTTTTCCCGAGATCGATTGAAGCGCAGCCTACCCGACCCGCACTTGGATGTGAACGCTTTAGGCTTGGGCAGAAATCAAGCCCCGATCAGCCATGAAACGCTGAAGCCGCCGCAGCCCCTCTTCGATATCCCCAGTCGAACGTGCATAGGAAAAACGGATGGTGCCGTGCCCGCGCTGAGGATCGAAATCCAGCCCCGGAGTGACCGCCACGCCGACCTTATCCAAAATCTCAGCCGCAAAGGCACGGCTGTCGTCGGTCAGGTCAGACACATCGGCGTAGACATAGAATGCCCCATCAGGTGGCGCGATATTGGTGAAACCGGCTTTGGGCAGACCGTCCAGCATCAGCGCCCGGTTCCGCCGATAGACATTAAGATTGGCCTGCAATTCCTCATCACAATCCATCGCCGCCAGCGCTGCCACCTGGCTGGCGTGAGGCGCGCAGATAAACATGTTCTGCGCAATCCGCTCAACGGCGCGCACATGATCCTCAGGCACAACCATCCAGCCAACGCGCCAACCTGTCATAGAGAAATACTTGGAGAATGAGTTGATCACATAGCACTCATCTGTCAGCTCCAGCGCGGTGACGGCTTTGGCTTCGTATTCCAGACCGTGGTAAATCTCATCACTGATGAAAGACGCACCCTGCCCCTGAGCGGCCTCGATCAGCGTCCCCATTGCGGAGCGATCCAGCATGGTGCCTGTCGGGTTGGCGGGCGAGGCCACCATCAGTCCCTGCAAATTTAGCCCTGCGAAATCGGCTGGCACCGGCTGCAGGCGGTGTTCCGGAGCGGTGGGCAGATCAACCGCGACCAGCCCCAGGGCCCGCAATATCTGCCGATATGACGGATAGCCGGGGGCCCCAATACCCACGCGATCCCCGCTGTCGAACAGCGCGGTGAACGCCAGCAGAAATCCGCCTGACGAACCGGGGGTTACCACCACCCGTTCGGGATTGAGATCGACATTATACCACTCGCCATACATCTGCGCGATCCGGCGGCGCAGTGCTGGCAGACCCAATGCAACGGTATATCCCAGCGGGCCTTGCTCCATTGCCTTAGCCAATGCCTCGGTCGCCCCTTTGGGTGCGCCGGTTCCAGGCTGGCCGACCTCCATGTGGATGATGTGGCGGCCAGCTTCTTCGGCTTTGCGGGCAGCCTCCATCACGTCCATCACGATGAACGGATCGACCCCGGACCGGGTTGAGTTTCGCATGGCCATCTCCCATGTTGCAATCATGGCTTTTGAACGCGTATCCAGGCTGGCGTCAATCCCAGCCCTGTTGCTGTTTGCAGTGACTTGGCTCGTAGGCGCTGTTCAGGCCCAAAGCCTGATCCGTGATCCAGATATTGAACACGGTCTGCGAGAGTTGGCCTTTCCCGTTCTGCGCGCCGCCGGTCTGAATACCAACCGGGTCCAGATACTGGTGGTCAATGACAGCACGTTCAATGCCTTCGTTCTGGATTACAATGCGATCTATCTGAACTATGGGCTAATTCTTTCAGTTGAAAGCCCCGAGATGTTGCAAGCGGTTATCGCACATGAGGCGGCCCATATCGCCAACGGGCACTTATCGCGCCGTTACGAAAACCTGAATGCAGCACGGCAAAAAGCCGGGCTTGGGACGGCTTTGGCACTGATTGCTGCAGCTGCTGGCGGCGGCGAGGCCGCATTCGGAATTGCAGCCGGTACTAATTCGGCAGCCCTGCGCAGCTTTCTTGGCCACACCCGCGCTGAAGAGTCCTCGGCGGATCGCAGCGCAGCAAGCTATTTACGTTGGGCCGGCATCTCGCCCAGTGGCATGGTGTCTCTGCACCGTAAATTCGCGGGGCAAGAGCTGTTAAACACGGTCAACCAGGACCCATACATGCGATCACACCCCACCAGCCGCGAGAGGCTGCGCGCCGCCGAGGCGTTTCTGGAAGAGTTCGGCGATAAAGCCAAACCCAGCCAGAATGCCGATTACTGGTTCGCAAGGGCGAAAGGTAAGCTTTCGGCCTTCATCCGCTCGCCCACATGGACGATGCGGCGCGCCAAAGAAGAATCCGCCCAGGACATACGACTGATGCGCGAGGCAGCAGCCCACCATCAAAACCGTGATCTGACCAAAGCGCGCGCTGCGATTGATGGTGCTTTGGCAATCCGGCCCAATGACCCCTATTACTATGACCTCAAAGGCCAGATCATGCTTGAAAACCGTCAAGTGGCTGATGCGGTAGCAGCATATGGCAAAGCCGTTGAATTGGCGCCGAATAACCCACTTATCCTAGCCGGATTCGGGCGGTCCCTGTTGGTTCAAGGTAAGACATTGGAAGCCTTGGCCATTCTTGAAAAAGCACGGGCCAGAGATTTTCGTAACGCAAGATTGATGCAAGACCTGGGTGCAGCTTATGCCAAAACAGGCAATACTGGCATGGCATCGGCGGTTACAGCCGAAAGATATGCCCTGCAGGGCCGTTTGGATGACGCCGGTATTCACGCGAAACGCGCGGTTGCGCAGTTGCCGGTCGGATCACCGGGTTGGCAACGGGCCCAAGATGTGTTGATTGCGTTTGAACAAGCAAACAAGAGTAATTCGAAAAGGAAACGGAAATGATCCTCAGACACGCTGCACCAGCCCTTCTGGGGCTTTCCCTGATCGCAGGATCGGCGCAGGCCCTGGACCTGAGCCAGCTGACCGACGCCGAAAAACAACAATTCGGAGAGCAGGTACGCGAATACCTCCTAGAAAACCCCGAAGTCATCATCGAAGCGATCAACATTCTGGAACAACGCAACGCCGTGGAAGAAGCGCAGGCGGATAAAGAGCTTGTCGCCAGCAATGCTGATGAGCTTTTCAACGACGGGTACAGCTGGGTGGGCGGCAATCCGGACGGAGATATTACTCTGGTCGAATTCATGGACTATCGCTGCGGATATTGCCGCCGTGCGGTTCCCGAAGTGGCCAGCCTGCTGGCCGAGGATGGCAATATTCGGCTTGTGATCAAAGAGTTTCCGATCCTCGGAGACGCGTCGATGATCTCATCCCGCTTTGCCGTTGCCGCCAAACATGTTGCCGGGGACGATGCCTATAAACAGGTTCACGATGCCCTGCTCGAATTCACCGGGGAACCGTCGCCGGTTACTTTGCGCCGTATCTCGGACGGGCTGGGTTTAGACAGTGACGCGATTCTGGCGGCAATGGACAGCGAACAGGTCACCGAGGAAATCCAAAAGACCCGTGAATTGGCGCAGCGGATGCAGATTTCGGGCACGCCTTCGTTTGTGCTGGGCACCGAAATGCTGCGCGGGTACCTGAAAGCAGATCAGATGCAGCAAATTGCGAATGCCGTTCGCGCCGAGCAAGGCTGATTTGGCAGGCCGGTTCCGCAACAGGAGCCGGCCATTCCGTCAGGGCATCGGGTCGCCAGCAAGGTGGCTTAGATATTCCTCTAGATTAGACCAGCCATCGCCGTCCCGGTCCGCCCAGACATCTGAGGGATCATTCGGGTCCAGGCCAGTCCGCCCTGTTTCCCAAGTATCAGACATTCCGTCCCGGTCAGTATCAACTGCCGCGTGAACAATGGGCAAATCCGGCCAACCGCCCACCTCGCCCGGATCGTTTATCCGATGTCCATCACAGCCGCGGACGTTTTCGATCACCATCGCATCCAGACTGTCCAAAGCTTGGTCATCCCCGTGCCGGGCCCCCACGGTTCCAAGAACGGTTTCGTATGTCGTGCTCACCTCGGCAGGTTCAACCGACAGCGGCTGGTGAGGTTCAGCCACTAGGAATTCGACCGCCGCATCATCCGCAATCTTGCCCTTCACTGATCTGTCGCATAGCAGCTCAATACGGCTGTCCAGATGCAGGTTATCTTGTTCGAAAACCGAGATGCTGAACCCTTTGTCCGCGCCATAAGGGAACACCTCGAATGCGGCAGGGGGCGGCCTGTTCCGTGTACTGGGGCCCGGCAGGACCACGTTTCCCACATAGGCGATCCATGTGTCGCCGTAATGGTTCCAGAACTCACCGAATTGCGAGGTCGCGTCGTAGAATACGTTGTTAATAATGTCGACTTGCCCAGATGGTGACGACTGGATGTCTGGATTTCTGTCGCGGTTATGGGCAAACAGGTTTTGATACAGGGTGACCCGCCCACATTGCCTTGCCGTTCCATCATCGGAACACAGCAGAGCCCCTTTTGAATGCTTTCCCTTTGTATGGGTGGACTTATCCAGAGCCAGGGCTGAGATGCTGCGGGCTATCGTGATATCTTCGCTTGGCAGGTTTTCCGTTCCAACGCCCAGATTCTCATCCGTGGCAAATTGGATCGAGACACGGTCAACGTAGATATTCGAACTGCTCTCTATGGAAAGCCCGTCCACGTTCGACGAGGGCTTGTAACTGGGTCCAGGCCGAAATTTGAGGTTCCGCAGCAAAACGTCCTGCGCCTCAAAAATCATCAGGGGTGAATCCAGAACCTTGCCAAGTTTGATCTGCACCCCCTGTCCCGGCGCGGTCTGTCCGGAGATATAGGTGTTCGAAGCCACTTTCATCTGGGTGTCTACAGTGATCGTCCCTGAAATATCGAAAACGCAAACCCGTCCGGAGCCGTCATTTTCGACGCACTCACGCAGGCTGCCCGGGCCGGTATCGTCCAGGGTTGTGATATGAAACACTTCGCCGCCACGCCAACCCGTAGCGTTCTGCCCATATCCCACCGCACCGGGAAATGCGGGCTGATCGGCCACTACGCTATCTGCCACCGTGAAACCCGAACACCCGGCGATCACTGCACCCAGGCCGAAGGCTTTCAAGTTACGGCGCATTGCATAAGCCCCCTGTTAGAGTCCAGACCGCAAAGACCGAGGGCCGAAGAGGCAGGAGACAATCTAATCTTCAAACGATCGCTTACTGGCATACGACTAAGAAACCCATGAAACAAAAACAACAAATCTAAGCGGGAATGAAAATCTCATTCCTCACAATAATGTGGACCAACATCGTCGCGTTTTCAATGAGGTGTCTGGGATTGGGGTCCACCAGATACACGCGGCCAATAACGTGCAGGCCCGATGAATTGACCCTGCATGCCTGCCGAACTGGTCATTCAACGGCCAATCAAGCTGGAAAATTACTCAGCGGCTTCCTGCGCAGCGTCCAATTCAGCGGCCTTCTTCTCGACCTCTTCAACAATGTGGTCGACCATCTGATCGTTGGACATCTTGTGGCTGGCCTTGCCCGCCAGATACACCATACCCGATCCGGCGCCGCCGCCGGTAAAGCCGACATCGGTCATCAGCGCTTCGCCCGGGCCGTTCACGACACAGCCGATGATTGAAAGGCTCATTGGTGTTTTGATATGTTCAAGACGCTGTTCCAACGCCTCGACTGTTTTGATCACATCGAACCCCTGCCGCGCACAAGAGGGGCATGAGATGATATTAACCCCGCGATGGCGCAAGCCCAGAGATTTCAGGATCTCGAACCCTACCTTGACCTCTTCGACAGGATCCGCAGACAGGCTGACGCGGATCGTGTCGCCAATGCCCATCCACAATAGATTGCCCAGACCAATCGCCGATTTGATGGTGCCCGAAACCAGTCCTCCGGCCTCGGTAATACCCAGATGGATGGGGGCGTCCGTGGCCTCGGCGATGCCCTGATAGGCAGCTGCCGACAGGAAGACATCGCTGGCTTTCACGCTGATCTTGAATTCGTGGAAATCGTTGTCCTGAAGAATACGGATATGCTCTAGCCCGCTTTCAACCATCGCTTCGGGGCAAGGCTCGCCGTATTTCTCGAGCAGATGCTTTTCCAAGCTTCCCGCATTCACCCCGATCCGGATCGAGCAATTATGGTCACGCGCGGCCTGAATGACCTCTTTCACCCGACTTTCATTGCCAATGTTGCCAGGGTTGATCCGCAAGCATGCTGCGCCTGCCTCGGCAGCCTCGATCCCACGGCGATAGTGAAAGTGGATATCCGCCACGATAGGTACCGGACATTCGCGCACGATCTCTTTCAGCGCCTTGGACGAGGCCTCATCCGGGACCGAAACGCGCACGATATCCGCACCCGCCTCTGCGGCGGCCTGCACCTGAGCCACAGTCGCCGCCACATCCGTCGTCAGCGTGTTGGTCATCGTCTGCACCGCAATCGGAGCGTCACCTCCGACGGGGACGTTTCCAACCATGATCTGACGAGATTTGCGGCGGTAGATATTGCGCCATGGGCGCACGTGATTAAGGGACATGTGGACGGGTCCAAGACTGTCTGAGTTGGTCTTTAAATAGTCAGCCTAACTGGCCACTGCAATGGCCAGATCATTCTGTCGGTGCGGCAGAGCTTTGCGCCTGAAGTTCCGCCACCAGTTGCTTGAGGGCGACGTTTTGCTCGGCCTCAAGATCAGCTACCGTATAGCGTTCGGAAACCGCATCCTTGGACAGTACGACACCTTTAGCGACAGTTCCTGGTGCTCCGACCGGGCCGAAATGGTCACCATTCATCGAGAAATAGACAGATCCGGCGGCACCTGCACGTAGGTTAGGCGGTTCTTCTGTCAGCGGTACCTCGAATGTACTGCCCTGTTCGACGGTTCCAAGCGTACCCTCGAAGATGATACTTCCATCCGCAGCGGTGACCCGCATCCACGCCGGATCAACGGCGACGATTTTCAGGGTCGTATCAATCTGTTCAACCACCTGCGGCAATGCCGGGCGAAGAACCGTATGGACTTCGGCAACCTCAACCTTGGGCGGCTCAGGCGGCTGGAAGGTGCCAACGGTACGCGGGTCCAGTGTAGAAATTGGTGCATCACGGGCAACGAGCACCGGCAAATCCAGGGCCTGTGGGCGATACAGCCTATCCAGAGCCTCAGCCGAGGGGGTGTCGATCAGCGCGACTTGATCTTCGGTGGTGCCACGCGCCGCCTCAAGCGGGTCCAAATCAGACAAGACAACCGGAGCCTGTTCAACCGGGCTTACCTGCACTTGCTGAATCCGGTTCAGGACGGACCATCCGCCATATCCAATACCGCCGATCACAGCCAACAGAACCAGAGACGACCCGATGGCACGCGGCTCGATCTGGCTGACCAACGATTCCCGTCCGGGAATATAGGGAGTGTTTGGCGAGATAAACGGATCGCGCCCCATCGGACCGCGAGCCGGCAAGCTGCCCGAGGTCTTTCGAACCACCGACGCCTCGGCCGACATGCCATGTGCGACCTCAAACCCGCTTTCCTTACAAAACGCAAAGAAAGTTTCGTCGGGGTTCATCCCCAGATAGCGGGCGTAAGAGCGCACATACCCAGCGATAAATCCGGGCGTATCGAAGGCGTCCGGGTCGGCATCTTCTATGGCTGCAATGTAGTTGGCTTTGATCCGCAGTTCGCGCTGCACATCCAGTAGGGATTTGCCCATTGTTGCGCGTTCACCACGCATCATGTCACCCAGCCGCACCTCATAGTCGTCAAAGCCCTTGGGCCTGACGTCAGTGTCGCCTTCGGATCCGCGCTGTGATCTGCGCCCAATCATCCCTGCTGCCCCATTCTGCCTGTGCGTGTTTCACGCCGTGGTCGAATCATTAAAAGAATGATTCGCGCCGTAGTTTTGTTAGCGTAATTTTAGCACGCGGCATACGAATTGCACACTTTAGCGTTAGGTTAACCGGCAAGTTCGGCGCGATTTAGCGCACAATGTGACCAAAGTTCGTCCATCGCCTGGATCAAACGGTTCATTTCGCCAGGTCCATGAACCGGGGACGGTGTGAAACGCAGGCGTTCTGTTCCACGCGGAACAGTGGGGAAATTGATGGGCTGAACGTAGATTCCATAGTCATCCAGCAGCATATCGCTGAGTTTCTTCGTGTGCACGGGGTTGCCGACAATCACGGGCACAATGTGGCTGCCGTGATCAATCAGTGGCAGGCCCATCCCCTTGAGCCGAAGCTTGAGGATCTTTGCTTGCGTCTGATGCTGCTCTCGCAATTCGGACGCAGTTTTGAGGTAGGCAACCGAAGCTGCGGCACCCGCAGCAACGGCAGGTGGCAGGGACGTCGTAAAGATGAAGCCCGGAGCATAAGACCGCACAGCGTCACACATTTTAGTGCTGGCCGCGATATAGCCCCCCATGACGCCATAGGCTTTGGCCAATGTGCCGTTGATGATGTCGATCCGATGGGCAAGACGATCACGCTCGGTCACGCCACCGCCGCGCGGTCCGTACATGCCAACGGCGTGGACCTCATCAATATAGGTCAGCGCACCAAATTCATCGGCCAGATCACATATCTCTTCAATCGGGCCAAAATCGCCGTCCATCGAATACACCGACTCAAAAGCGATCAGTTTGGGCGTTGCGGGATCATCCGCTTCAAGCAGTTCGCGCAGATGGGCGACGTCATTGTGGCGGAAGATGCGCTTGGACCCGCCGTTGCGGCGCACCCCTTCGATCATCGAAGCATGGTTCAATGCGTCAGAATAAATGATCAGACCAGGAAACAGTTTCGGCAAAGTGCTGAGTGTCGCGTCATTTGCGATATAGGCGCTGGTGAACAGCAACGCAGCTTCTTTGCCGTGCAGATCGGCCAGCTCGGCCTCAAGCCGTTTGTGGTAAACCGTGGTGCCCGAAATGTTGCGGGTTCCACCTGATCCGGCGCCTGCGGCATCCACGGCCTCGTGCATCGCCTCCAGCACCACAGGGTGTTGCCCCATGCCAAGATAGTCGTTGCCGCACCAGACGGTGATATCTTGCTGCGATCCATCGAGGCGCGTGCGCACCGCATGCGGGAAATGACCATTGCGACGTTCGATATCAATGAAGGTCCGGTACCGTCCTTCGTCATGCAGCCTTGCGATCGCTGAATCAAGCTGAGCAGTATAATCCACCGGTTTCTCCTTAGTTGCCCGACCGATATTACGGCGACCGAACGTCTTCTTCTGCGCAGGATACGAATCTGCACCAGAGCATTTCCCACTGCCTGCTTGATACCGCAAGCACAGTGAACGCTTATTTGATTTGCATCAAATATCCGCTCTGACCCTGACCGACAAGTAAAGTTACGCCCCCTGGACGCGAGGAAACGACGCAGGCACAGCACATTATCTCATCCGGGTTTCCGATATTATACCAGATTCCTGTCCTTGCGGGCTAGACGGCAAAAGTGGCGCTGATAGGGTTCCGGAAAATCCAAATCAAGCAGGAGCCCTCTTATGTCGCTGGACGCTGTTCTGAACCGCATCGACGCCGATTTGCCAACCTCAATCGACCGCCTGATGGAACTGCTCCGCATTCCGTCAATTTCCACCGATCCGGCCTTTGACCAACAGGTCAACCAGGCAGCTGACTGGCTGGTATCTGACCTGAAAAACATAGGAATTCAGGCTGAAAAACGTGAAACCGCCGGACATCCCATGGTGGTCGGGCATATAGGTGAGGACAACAGCGCGCCCCATGTTCTGTTCTATGGCCATTATGACGTGCAACCCGTTGACCCGCTGAACCAGTGGAACCGGGATCCGTTCGATCCGGCCATTGAAGAAACCGAAAATGGGCCAGTTATCCGGGGTCGGGGCTCTTCGGACGATAAGGGACAGTTGATGACCTTCGTCGAAGCGTGCCGCGCATGGAAGGCCGTCCATGGCACCCTGCCCTGCCGCATCACCTTCTTCTTCGAAGGCGAAGAAGAATCCGGTTCGCCGTCGCTGGTCCCGTTCCTGCGTGAAAACGTGGCCGAGTTGAAAGCGGATCTGGCATTGGTATGCGACACTTCGATGGTGTCGCGTGGGGTGCCATCAATCGCGTCTCAGCTGCGCGGGATGCTCAAGGACGAATTCACCATCATCGGTCCGCGGATCGACCTGCACTCGGGCCATTACGGCGGACCGGGGCTAAACCCGCTGCGAGAGCTCTCCAAGATTGTCGCCTCGTTCTATGACGACGAAACCGGTCGCGTCGCTGTCGACGGCTTTTATGACGGGGTTCATGAGGTCCCGGCCGAACAGTTGCGCCAATGGGAAAACTGCGGGTTCGATGAGGCGGATTATCTGAACTCGGTGGGGTATTCTCAGCCACATGGCGAAAAAGGATATTCGACATTGCAGCAACAATGGGCGCGCCCGACGCTTGAGGTAAACGGGCTTTGGGGCGGTTATAACGGCGCCGGTTCGAAGACGGTCATTCCCTCACAGGCGCATTGCAAGATCACCTGCCGTCTGGTGGGTGACATGAACCCTGACGCCTTGCGCGACCAGATTCGCAAGCATGTAGAAGACCGCCTGTCACCCGACGCGAAAGTACAGTGGGACAACGATCTTGAAGGCTCGCCCGCATCCGTCATGAATATCAACCGCCCCGAATTCGAAGCCGCCCGAGGCGCATTGTCCGATGAATGGGGGCGCGAGGCTGTCTTTACCGGAATGGGCGGATCGATCCCTGTGGTCGGCTATTTCAACACGGAGCTGGGCATGGATTCCATGCTGGTGGGCTTTGCCAATGATGACGACGCCATTCACTCACCGAATGAGAAATATGACGTCAAAAGCTTTCACAAGGGCATCCGGTCCTGGGCACGCATTCTCGACGCGCTGACCCGATAAGCAAATCCGGGAATCAAAAGGCCAGATGAAGCTTGGCTCGCTGCTTCATCTGGCCAAAGATACTTTTGGTAATGTGCCGCAGATCGGCAGAGGTACCCCCTGCCCTGAGTTACATATGGATCACGCGCCCGTAAGCGTCCAAAACGCTTTCATGCATCATCTCGGACAAAGTCGGATGCGGGAACACTGTGTTCATCAGGTCCTCTTCGGTGGTTTCAAGCTGGCGCCCGACCACATACCCCTGAATTAACTCAGTGACTTCCGCGCCAATCATGTGGGCGCCCAACAGCTCTCCGGTTTTGGCGTCGAAGACTGTTTTGACCAGCCCTTCGGGCTCTCCAAGCGCGATTGCCTTGCCGTTGCCGATGAAGGGAAAACGGCCGACCTTGATGTCATAGCCAAGCTCTTTCGCCTTTGCCTCGGAATAGCCGACCGACGCAACCTGCGGATGGCAATAGGTGCAGCCCGCGATGCTTTCGGGCTTGACCGGATGGGCATGTTTCCCGGCGATCAGATCGGCCACCATGACACCCTCATGGCTTGCTTTATGCGCCAGCCATGGCGCTCCGGCAATGTCACCGATGGCGTATAGGCCATCGACACCAGTGCGACAGAATTCGTCAGTCACGACATGGGTCCGGTCGATTTTCACACCCAGCGCTTCAAGCCCCAGATTTTCGATATTGCCGACGATGCCCACGGCAGAAATCACAGTGTCAAAGTCGTGCTTTTCGACCTTTCCCTTCACCTCGATATGCGCAGTGACTTTACCCTTAGCGCGGTCCAACTGCTTGACCATCGCCTTTTCCATGATCTTCATGCCCTGTTTGATAAAGGCTTTCTTGGCGAAGGCGCTGATCTCGGCATCCTCGACGGGCAGAACCCGGTCCATGACTTCAACCACCGTCGTATCTGCACCGAGCGTATTGTAGAAGCTAGCGAACTCGATCCCGATTGCACCCGACCCGATGACCAGCAGTTTCTTGGGCATCCGCGGCGGCTGCAGAGCGTGTTTGTATGTCCAGACCAGATCACCATCCGCTTCCAGCCCGGGAAGCTCGCGGGCGCGCGCGCCGGTTGCCAGAACGATGTTCTTGGCTGTCAACTCTTCGCTGCCCTTGTCGGTTTTGACGGAGACCTTGCCCTTGGCCGGAATCGTCGCCTCGCCCATGACAACCGTCACTTTGTTCTTTTTCAGCAGGTGACCGATACCGCCTGAAAGCTGCCCGGCGACACCGCGCGATCGCTTGACCACAGCATCCAGATCATATCCGATCTTCTCGGCCTTCAGCCCAAAATCCTTTGCGCGCTCCATCAGGTGAAACACTTCTGAAGACCGCAGCAGCGCCTTTGTTGGGATGCAGCCCCAGTTAAGACATATCCCCCCGAGATGTTCGCGCTCGACCACGGCGGTTTTCAAACCAAGCTGTGCTGCGCGAATGGCTGCGACATACCCGCCAGGACCAGCGCCGATTACGATCAGATCAAAAGATTGTGCTGCCATGTTTCCCTCTCGGAGCAGGTCATTTCCAAATTAGTTTACCATTAAACTAATATCAGCCACCCTTCAACACTTAGTCCCCGCGACAAAAGCTACGCAGGGTAAACCCATACGGATTGCAGAGGTTCGAGCCTATACCGCACCCGTTCAAAACGCTAGAAGATAGCTAAGTATCCCAGTTGCTCCATTCTAAATCCATTTACGCGAAAGGCATAACATGGCTAAAACGCTGAAAGATCTGGCCCTCGCCCTAATTAACGCCACGCTTATCCTGGTGGCCTTGTGTTTGTTTTTGGGCTGGAAGCTGACCACAACAGCGCAGTCCCTGATGTCTGATTTTTCACAGAAGGTTCAGATCGTCGCCCCTTTGCGCAAAGAGGTTCAAGGCGTGCGCAGTGAATTGGCAGCACTTCGCACTGAACTCGCAACTATACAAGTCAATGGCGCGCTTGCCGACACCGCCACCGCCCAACGGGTCTCGCAAACGCTCGACCGTCTGAGCCAAATCGAAGATACGCTGCAGGCGGCGCAGTCTCGTATCGTTGCGGTTGCCGAAACGCCTGACGCCTTCATCGGCACCGCAATAGAAAAAACGGCCGACACTGTGGCCGACCGTATTATCACAATCAAAGGTTGTTCGGTCGAAGGCTAACCTGCGGCCTGAAGCTCTCGGACGGTGGACCCGTACCCGCCCATGTTTACATAGGCGGCCTCATGTTCGGTCATGGGGCGCGACAATGCTTCGTTACGATAGGGGAAACGGCCGAACTTTCGGATCACCTCCCTATGCGCCCTTGCATGCAGCAGGTTGGTTGACTTGGATTCGTCGATATTCTGGCACATCAGGCGTACACAACGCTCTTGGTCACACAGATTTTCCGAGTGCATCAGTGGAAGATAAAAGAACTGCCGCGCGGGTTCGTCAATCTTCAGATCCCAGCCCTTGTCGATGGCGCATTTCGCTGCCGACAAGGCCGCCTTATCAGTGGCGAACGCCTTACCACTGCCGCGGAACATATTTCTAGGAAACTGGTCCATCAGAATTATATAGGCCAGTGCCCCGCTGGGGTATGTCAGCCAGAGAGAGAACTTTCCCTCATTTGCAATTTCCCATGTGGAAAGAAATTTTTCGCGGATCTCTGCGTCTAGCGCTTCATCCTCAATATACCAACCATCTGGACCCACTTGATCCAGCCAAAAACTCAATACTTCTTCAGGCCCTACCATTGCCTTGCTCCGTCGTTTTGCCCTCCCCAGGGACGTAACGTCATTTAAGGCTGATTTACATATTTGTGACAGTAAAAATTTGCAACACTTGCGACATAATTTCGTGTCCTAGGCTACATCTTGCGTTTCCTGATCGGCTTCGGCGGCTTCGATGGCCACCTCTTGCGCCAATTCGAAAGCCACCGGCGAGGCCGTTGGGTAAAGCGGAGACATGGTGCCCGTCTCATCCACAGGAATCGCCGCACGCTGTGTCATGCGATACATCGCATAGACAGCAGTGGCTGCAAGCAGTGCAAAGATGATCAGGAAAAAGCCCGACGGTCCGAACACGTCATCGCCCATCAACCAACCGGTAATCAGCGGGCCAGCAATGGCGCCCAGTCCATTGATGAAGACCAGACCGCCAGAGGCCGCCGCCATATCCTCATGCTCCAGAAAGTCATTCGTATGCGCAATCAGCAGCGAATACAGCGGGTTAGACATGCCGCCAATCACAAAGGCCGAGGCCAGAAGGAACGGAAATGAAGTCGACCCGAACATCATCGCAGTGGCCGCCCCGCAAGCACCAATGATGCCCGCCAGCATGATCAGGAACCGGCGATCCATCCGGTCCGAGAACCAACCCAGCGGATATTGCAGCAGTATTGCCCCGACATAGAAAGCCGCCACGAAGGTCGAAATCTCAACCAGTGTCAGCCCAGCGCGCGCGCCATAGACCGCCGACATACCAAACTGGGCCGAGAACACTCCGCCCAGCAGGAACATGCCCACGCAGCCCAACGGCGACTTCCCCATCAGTTCACGCAATGTCATGGGCTTGGTCGTGTCAAATGCCGGTGTCGGTGAAATCGACAGCAGAATCGGAGCAAAGGAAACCGAAACCAGAATGGATGCGATCACAAAGGTTTCGTAACCAGCAGGATCGCCAACCAGCATAAGCCCCTGAGCGGTGATGATCCCAGTCATCTGTACGATCATATAAAGCGAAAGCGCCTGGCCCCGGTTCTCGTTATTGGCCGCGTTGTTCAGCCAGCTTTCGGCGGTGACATACACTCCCGAGAAACAAAACCCGATCACGACACGCCCCAAAGCCCACGCGACTGGCTCGGTCAACATCGGATACATGATCATCACGGCCGAAATAAAAGAAGCGAGCGCAGCAAAGACCCGCACATGCCCCACCCGCCGGATCATCTCCGGTGCAAGGCGAGAACCTCCGAGGAAACCTACGAAATAAGCTGACATCACAACAGACATCTGAAGGGTCGAAAACCCTTCGATCTCGCCTCGGACGCCCAGGATTGTGCCCTGTAGGCCATTGCCAATCATAAGCAGGCCCATGCCAAGAAGAAGTGACCACGCGCTGGTAATGACCTGAAGCATAGAGGCCTCCGAGATTGCTAACCTGAACTAGAGATTCGTTTTTATATCAAAAACGGCTTTGAACCAGCTTGTCTACGACATCGAAACGCAACGATCCCGACAACACGCCGCTCAAGGGATCAAAAGCGACCCATCCCCATATGAAAAGAACCGATAGTTCTGCGCAATCGCGTGCTCATAAACCTCTTGCATCCGATCCTGCCCCATCAAAGCTGAAACCAACATCAGCAGCGTGGATTTCGGCAGATGGAAATTGGTGATCAGCGCATCCGTGACGTAAAACTGAAAGCCCGGATAGATGAAGATGTCGGTATCGCCCTCCCAGGGTACGATCTGCCCACTGCGGGCGGCGCTTTCGATCAATCGCAGCGCGGTTGTGCCCACCGGAATGACACGGCCACCTATGGCTTTGGTTTCACGAATTTCACTGACGGCTTCCGCACTGACCCTGCCCCATTCTGCATGCATCTTATGGGTCGTCACATCCTCGACCTTGACTGGCAGAAACGTTCCGGCACCGACATGAAGCGTAACGTAGGAAACAGAAACGCCGCGCGCGGTAAGCGCCTGCATCAGCGCTTCGTCAAAATGCAGCGACGCGGTGGGCGCGGCCACGGCCCCGGAGTTGCGCGCCCAGATCGTCTGGTAATCCGTCTTGTCCTGCGCATCGGCAGGACGCTTGGCGGCAATATAAGGCGGCAGCGGCATCGCGCCGGCCTGTTCCAGCGCAGCATCGAAATCCTGCCCCGTAAGGTTAAACCGCAGAAAGGCCTGCCCGTCCGCCACCCTATCCAACTCAGCGCTCAGTTGATCCGAAAACCGGATAACCTCACCTGTCTTGACCTTCTTGAGCGGTTTGATCAACGCGGCCCAGGTGCCGTCTGCCTGCGGATCAAGCAACGTCGCTTCGATCGACGCAGACACCGGCCCTTGCGCACTGTCGCGATGACGCCGCCCGGTGAGGCGTGCCGGGATGACCCGCGTATCATTCAACACCAGCCGGTCACCGGGTCGCAGCCAGTCTGGCAGGTCAAAGACGTGCGCATCCGAGATTGCATCGCCCTCGGCCACAAGCAAACGCGCCGAAGACCGCGGGTTGGCAGGCCGGGTGGCAATCAAATTCTCGGGCAGGTGGAAATCGAAATCGCTGAGTTTCATGGGCGCGCCTTACAGGGTCGTATCAGATTCGGCTATATCCCTGTTCAGTTGTCTTTTGGCGGCGATCCAAATGTGCGCTTGGGCTCATCCGGCTTGGCTTTCTGTGCATTTGGCCCATCCTGAACCTTCGGCGCGGGCTCCCTTAGAAGGTTGCGCAAGAACAATGGCGCAAGCCCTGACAGAGGGTTGACCGAGACAGAGGGTGATTTCAAAGGGCCGGTCAGAGTATAATTGAACGCGATCACACCTTCACCTTTTTTGGTGAAGACGCTTCCAATCGCATTCACCAGATAGATTGGGGAAATCGCGCCACGCAAGTTCAGCATTTCGCTAACCGTGTCGATTGTCCCGTCGAAGGACAATCCCATCGAAGGACCGACGGCGCTGCCGCTGAGAACCTTGATTTCGGTCGGAGTAATCCGCATTCGGCTTTCGATGCTCGAGAAAAAGATGCCTTGCCCAGCCATTTCATCCACAAGCCCAACAAGGCTGATTGCGTTCAGCAAGGCAGCCATGGCCGGGGCGTCATGAATTCGGGTGTTCACGATCTTCATGATGACATCGAAGTTCCCGGCCCCGCCGACCGGTTCCAGTTGCAGGTCCAGTTTGCCACCGCGCGCCTGGGTTATCATTTTGGCCGATCTCAGAACGTCGCCTGCATCACCAGAGATTAGATTGACTGCACTGCGCCCTCCGCGCGGGGTCACCTGCCCGCGCACAGCAGCACCGCCGTTTACATTCGCCGTGAACGCGCCGCTGACACCGCCAGTTGTCGCAAATTTTCCCTTGAACCCGGTCAGGGCGATCGTCTCTGTAATCTGGAGGCGATCCAACACTACATCCAGCTCGGGCCCCTGCCCGGAACCACCGCCACCACCTTCGGAGGATCCAAAGGTCGCGCCCCCCAGATTCATCACGCCCCCTAAAACCCTGATGTCGGGCAAGGCTGACCCCCGTGAAATCAGCTCCGCCGGAACCGCAAGCCAGTTCCCCAGTTCGAATGAGCTGAACTCTACACGATCGAAAGCACCATTTTTGAAATTAATGGAGGCCAGGCTTCTCAACCCCGCCGCATCCAGCCGAAGTGTATCCACGCGCATCTGATCGCCCAGCGTTGCCTCGACATCGATCGACCCCTTGGTACCAGCGCCTTTGCGCCACCCGAGCTCGGGGATAGACAGCACTACGCCTTCCAGATCCGATGTCGCCGTCAGTTTCGGGGGGCGGCCAGCACCGATGCCCAAGGTTATTTCGGCAACGCCTTTTCCAGTCAGCATACCCTTTGGTAACCCGGCACGCAGCTCGGTCACCAACCGGGGCGAAATCTCGATCTGCCCTTTCAGTTCACTGGGTTTCGGTTCTCGACCCCCAATAGGCTGGCGCCAGGTTGCCTGCAGGGGCACGTCGCCGAAATATCCGTCGCCGCCGACTTCGACAGCGGATTGATCACCTGAAATAGTCAACTGAGGCGCGCTGACGACAAAACCTTTGACCAAGCGATCACTGTGCACATCACCAATCTTACCAGTAAAGTGAAACTGGGTTTCATCGAACTTCAGCCCCTTCTTCATCGGCAGAGATAAGGTGCCTGACAGTTCCACATCGCCAGAGGCCACATCCACGGGCAAATTTGCCTTTGTCATCAGCTGCAAAGGGGGACGATCCATCAAAGACAAGGCGGCCGTTGCCGAGCCCTTGGCCTTGACGCGCACAATCGCCGGCGAAAGCTTTTTGATCGACGTATCTGGAATTATGAAGGATGTTCCTGACCCGTCTATCGGGCCGCCCTGATCGGCAATGACAACCGCTTTCTCGGCTGTCACCGTAAACCGTTGGTTGATCAGGCTGGCCTGCCCCTGAGCGTTCTGGACCGGCGGTAAAGTTTTGGCAAAGCGGACTTTGGCGTCGTCGAACCCGAAGTCCAAGTAAATGTCCGGCTTGGTGTCCGGCTTCAACCGCAATGCAAAATCGACATCCGAGAGCCGGCCTTCATATAAATTGTCGGACACCCATTTACGCGGCTTTTCGGCAAGTAATTGGGGCCAGTATCTCAGCAACTGGCCTGACTCCAACTCGTCCAGATGGGCCTCGAGGTACCCCGACCAACCTTCGGCTTCACCATTCAGATTACCCCTAGCACGCAGCGTTAGGTTTTCGTCTTCAACCGTCATCTGTCCGAGGCGCAACTCGAACGGGGCCAGCTTCATCTTCAGATCAAGGTCGGCACGCGCCAACTTGAGGGGTTCCGGAAACAGACCAGCCGGGTTGATGTCGATGCTGCTGAGACGGAGTTGAGAGGTCAGGCTTTCCAGCAGTCCATTCTCGATACCTCTCAAAAAGGCCCTTCCCTCGGCCTGAACGGACCCCCAGGCGGAGACTACAGAAACCTCGTCGAAATCCAGCTCCTGCCGACTTGGGTCATAGCTGAAATAAGCCCTGGCGGATTCAAACGGGATCGGTTTTGTCTCTTGGTTGGCTTGCACCGCGCCTGCCGCAAGGTTCAGGGTCGCAAATAACGGCCCCAGCGCCGCGTTGCCATCAACGCTGCCGCGCACCGCGCCCGAGATCGGAGCGTCAAGGACCTGTAACCATGACAAGGCAAGGCTTTGACTTGCAATATCCTCGGCAGGCAGGTCGGTTATGGCAAAGCCAAAGCTTGCCTGGGGCGTTCCAAGTACGCTGGTATAATTTACCTCAATCGAACTGGCATAATCGCGCCCTGTCAGAACAGAGAACCCGGTGGACATGCGCATTTCGTCACCGGTACGGATGATCGAAATATGTCCGCCGTCGAAAACCCAGGCGCGCGACAGGCGCAAATCCTGATAGTCCAGCGTCAACGACTCAAGCTCGACCGACCGCAGCCCCGACAGCAGTGGTGACAAAAAGACATCGTCAGATTCCTCGATCAACTCGATCAATGTCCGCGCCCGCTGAACCGGTGCACTGCCAGAACCGACTGTCAACGAAAGCGCCCCGTCCAATCCGCGGGTCAATGCGATTTGGGCATCGCGCAGGGTAATCGTGCGCGGGCGGATTTTCCCCCGTAGCAGCCACCGCATCGACAACCGGGTGCGCATATCCGCCACTTGCGCGATCTGTTGTCCCGCCGCGTCGCTTATGGTCACATCCGTCAGTCGCAAACGTGGCAACCAGTTTTCGTTGACGATAAAGCTGGCGTCGCCAAAGCGGATCTTGATCCCTCCAAGGCTTTCATCCAGCCGTTTTTCGGCCTGCGCCCGCATCCAGTCGGGCGCGTGCAGTTGTTTGCCAATCAGAAAGAACCAGCCGCCAAAGGCCAGCAGGCAAAGCAACAGGAAGGTTCCGACGATCCCCCACGCAGCGATGCGGCGGCGTGACCGACGGCGGCGGGGTTTCCCGTCCGGGCCTTCTTGTGTATCTTCTTGCCGCGCCAAATTCCGACCCACGCCCTATTACCTGCTTGCACCGCACCATGATGTCAGGCAGCACTTAAAAACCTTTAGCGGAGTTTCCAATGCCCGACGTTACAGACATCGCCCCCGGTTTCACTTTGCCCCGCGACGGCGGTGGTGAGGTTACGCTGTCAGACCTGCAAGGCAGCGCCGTCGTTTTGTTTTTCTATCCCCGTGATGATACGCCGGGCTGCACCAAGGAATCCATCGGTTTCTCGGAACAACTTCAAGCCTTTGCTGATGCCGGCGCCCTGGTTTTCGGCATCTCGCGCGACACGGTGGCTAAGCATGACAAATTCGTCGCCAAACACGGTCTTACGACGCCACTTTTGTCCGACGAAGGCTCGACCGTTTGCGAGGATTACGGTGTGTGGGTCGAGAAGAACATGTACGGGCGCAAGTCGATGGGGATCGAGCGTTCAACCTTTCTGATTGACGCCGACGGTAAGATCGCTCGCATCTGGCGAAAGGTCAAAGTGCCCGGCCATGTGGAAGAGGTACTGGAAGCCGTGCGCGCGCTGTAACCCTCTTCACCGCGGTCGTCATCCGGATTATTACCCGAACAAATCTTGAAAGCGGAGATATCCCGGTGTCGAAAACACTGACCCAAATGGCGACCGAAGTTCTGACCACAGCAGACGGGCGCGAAAAGACCGCCCTGTCCAAGCGCCATGCCGCAGCTTGGTTTGCGGCGCGATCAGGGGACGCTCCTGCGATTGAAGTGGGCACCGCAACACCGCCGTTGAATCCCGCCCGACCGGACAAACCAGATTTGCTGTCCCCCCGGGATGTCCCAAGGCGCCGCCCCGGCTCCGAGGCTGGGCGCATCGCCCTGCTACACGCGGTCGCCCATATCGAACTGAACGCGGTTGATCTGCATTGGGATTTAATCGCCCGATTTGGCCATGTCCCTATGCCTATCGGTTTCTACGACGACTGGGTCAAATGCGCCGAAGAGGAATCGCGCCACTTCGAAATGGTCTGTGATTGCCTGGAACAGATGGGCAGTCATTACGGCGCCCTGCCCGCCCATGCGGGTATGTGGCGCGCTGCCGAAGATACAGCAGAAGATTTGATGGGCCGTTTGGCCGTAGTGCCGATGGTGCTTGAGGCGCGGGGTCTGGATGTGACCCCCGGCATGATTGACATCTTCCGCAAGGCCAAGGCTGAACAGGCCATTGCCGCGCTCGAGGTGATCTACGCCGAAGAAGTCGGGCATGTTGCTTACGGGTCCAAGTGGTTCCATTTCCTTTGCGGACGCGAGAACGCTGACCCAAAGGGTATCTTTCACGATCTGGTCCGGCGCTATTTTCATGGCGTTCTTAAACCGCCCTTCAACGAAGAAAAGCGGGCCGAAGCCGGGTTACCGCCGGATTTCTATTGGCCGCTGACCGAAGGCCTGCCGCCGCCCGGCTCTGCCCGCTAGGTCGGCATGCACGGTCATAGCGGTCTTTGAATCATCCTCCAGTTGATGTAATCGGCAATTTCTCGCCGAGAATTGGCGGGATTAACCCTGTTTGTTGTGTGAACTAGTTAACAAACTTGCCCAAATCGGACGTCCCCTCTATTCAGTTGCCCCAAGGGACGGAGACCACTCACAACCGATCCCGAATTTGGGGATCGAGAGGTAAGGCGCGTGCGAGCACGTCTGGCAATCAAACTACATTCGCTGCTTGAGCAGCACTTCCCGGAACGCCGGGTCTTTCTGAAATCTGACAATGACACACGGTTCATCCGGCTCAGCTCAGAGACACAGATCTTTGCAGTTGCTGGTGTTGCCCTGTTTGTTGGCTGGACTGCGGTCACTACGGCAATCCTGTTGATGGACAGCATCGGATCAGGCAACTTCCGAGAACAGGCCAAGCGCGATCAGGCGACATATCAGGAGCGGCTGAATATTCTGTCAGCAGAGCGTGACGTGCGCGCTCATGAGGCTCTGATGGCTCAGGACCGGTTCAACGCCGCGCTTGAACAGATCTCTGCGATGCAATCCGAGCTGCTGGCGTCCGAAAACAGCCGCCGTGAGTTGGAAACGGGGATCGAGGTAATCCAGTCCACCCTGCGCACCACCATGAAACAACGGGAATCTGCCCGTCAGGAGCTTGCGGCGCTGCAACAATCAGATTCCGATGATGGGCTCACGTTGGCAAACACTGCCAGCCCCGAACAGATGGAATTTATGACCGTTGCTCTGACCCGCACCGCGCAGGAGCGTGATCAGATCGCAGCCGACGCCCGGAACGCACTGGATCAGCGGGACGATCTCGAGCTTGAGATCCGGCTGATGCAGGAACGCAGCGACGAGATTTTCCGTCAGCTAGAAGAAGCAATGATCATCTCGGTTGAACCGCTCGACAAGATGTTCCGACAGGCAGGTATGCCAACTGACCGTATCATTGAAGAAGTACGGCGTGGCTATAGCGGCATGGGTGGCCCCCTCACCCCAATTTCCTTCAGCACGCGCGGTGAGGACCTGACCCCCGACGAGATCCGCGCGAACACTCTGTTGCAACAGATGGACCAGCTGAACCTCTATCGTATCGCAGCAGAAAAGGCCCCGTTTGCCAGCCCGGTGAAAGCGGCTGTCCGCTTTACCAGTGGCTTCGGCACGCGCCGTGACCCAAAAACGGGCGGTCGCCGCATGCATAACGGTTCCGATTTCGCCGGTGCACTTGGAACTGATATCTTTGCGACCGCCGACGGCGTAGTCACCCATGCGGGCTGGCAATCGGGTTTCGGGCGTCTGGTCAAAATCCGGCACGCCTTCGGAATTGAGACACTTTACGCTCATAACACCAAGTTACGGGTTAAGGTTGGCCAAAGGGTCTCGCGCGGGGATCATATTGCTGATATGGGTAACACCGGACGGTCGACCGGAACGCACCTGCACTATGAGGTCCGCGTAAACGGAAAACCAGTTAACCCAATGACTTACATCAAGGCTGCAAGAAATGTTTTCTAAGAGCAAAATCAACGAGCCCGGAACCAATGCCCCAGAGGCCGCCAAGCCTGCCGCTCCGGCCACTCCGGCAACCCCTGCACCGACGGAAACCAAGGCCAGCACCGCGCCCAAACCCAAGCCACCCGCATCGGTCCTGTCTTCGGATCTGCACATCACCGGAAACCTGAAAACCTCGGGTGACATTCAGGTCGAAGGTACGGTGGAAGGTGACATTCGTGCGCATCTGCTGACCATCGGTGAAACGGCGACCATCAAGGGCGAAGTCACTGCAGATGACGTTGTCATCAACGGCCGTATCGTTGGCCGCGTGCGTGGCCTGAAAGTGCGCCTGACCTCGACCGCACGGGTCGAAGGCGACATCATTCACAAGACAATCGCCATCGAAAGCGGCGCGCATTTCGAAGGCTCCGTTCAGCGTCAGGACGATCCTCTGAACCCTGGCCGCAGCGGAAAACCGGGCGCTAACCCGGCTGCTGACGTCAAACAGTAATCCTGACAGACTGACAGGAAACAAACGCCGCGGGACAGCCTGCGGCGTTTTCTTTTGCAATTCTGACCGAAAGGCTTTCACTGATCAGGTTGGTTCCAGGTCGCATTGGCCTCGATCACTTCTGCGACCATCAGCGCCTTTTCGGACAATTCTGGTGGCGTGCCATCATCAAAGGCAAGCTGCTGCATTCTTCGATACATGACTTCAGACGTGTAAAAATCAAATGCAGCCGTGCCGTCCGGGCTTTCCCAGAAGGCCGTGATCCAAACCGAGGGTGCATACCCGTAACACCAGTCCTGCCAGAACCGTTCTGCCAAAGTCGCCGTTTTAACTGCGGCTACTTGCGCCAAAAGGCCATCCATTGGCCAACCCCCGAGGCGAAACATGCATAGCGTATCGTCCAGACATTCTTCTGAGCCCCCTTCGATCGCCTTCAGAAGAAAACGTTTCTGGAAATCGTCCAGGACACGCCACTCCTCCGACGACCAGTTCCGGGCCTGTCCCGTCGGATACCGGCTCAGGCTGACTTCGATCCCGACAGAGCTTACCTCTTCGCCACAGGCCAAGACCTCTAGCACACGCGGCAAAAGATAGGCCCAGGTATTCTTGGCAATCCCTCCCGGATCACTCGCTGCAAAATACCAGTCCTGAAGATAGTGCAACGGCAGTTCCTGAATGGGCGGGTGAAAGAAATCAGCCTCGATATCCGGTTCCATGCAGCACCCTTCGCAGACCTCGATATTGCTTGGCTTTGGACGTTTAAAAACGCGATAAGCATCCTGAATGAGCGGGAAGAACGGATCATCCGGCAATAACTTGGCCTTAACCGGCTTATTCGTCTTTGACGTCATCGTAGGCTGAACCCATATTTCCATGCCACACCCATAGGTCTATCTGCCCACTTTTGACGTGGCAAGCGCGCTCAAATACCCCTTCATTCTTCGCCGAATTTCTATGTGTGATGAGTAGCTTCGATATTTCTGTGTTTTGGATTACACTACAGCCCGTTGGTTTTCGGAGGACTTTTCATGTCAACAAAACTCATGGCTGAATTTTTCGGTACATTCTGGTTGGTGCTTGGCGGTTGCGGCAGCGCTGTTTTAGCGGCTGGCGTCGCGGATGTCGGTATCGGCTGGTTGGGCGTATCTTTCGCCTTTGGCCTAACAGTGCTGACTATGGCATTTGCCGTTGGCCACATTTCAGGCGGGCATTTCAATCCGGCAGTCAGTCTGGGTTTAATGATCGGCGGACGGTTCCCGGCTAAGGATCTGCTGCCCTATTGGATTGCTCAGGTTATCGGAGCCATTGCAGCAGCGGCTGTTCTGTATCTGATCGTCAGCGGCGCACCAGATTTCGCCGGGGTCGGAGGCTTTGCGTCCAATGGCTATGGCGAGGCATCACCCATGGGCTATTCGATGATGTCCGCCTTGGTGATCGAGATCGTGCTGACGGCATTTTTCATCCTGATCATTCTGGGCGCGACCTCAAGCGGTGCTCCGGCAGGGTTCGGGCCGATTGCCATCGGTCTGGCGCTGACGCTGATCCACCTGATCTCGATCCCGGTGACCAACACATCTGTCAACCCAGCACGGTCAACCGGTGTTGCCCTGTTTGCCGATGGGCCGGCGCTGGCTCAGCTATGGTTGTTCTGGGTTGCCCCGCTGATTGGTGGCGCGATTGGTGCGCTGATCTGGAAGGCCATGTCTGACGACTGACCCAAGCGCACGCTTACAAAAAGACCCCGGCACCTGACCAGGCACCGGGGTCCTTTTATCTATTCGGTCACGGTGACCTTTTTCATCGCATCCGGCTGGCCGATTACGGCTCCGTTCGGGCCTTCGCCTCGCTTGATCGCATCAACAACGTCCATACCGTCAGTAACCTGACCGACAACCGTATATTGACCGTTCAGGAACGGCCCAGGTTCAAACATTATGAAGAATTGCGAGTTGGCACTGTCGGGATCCTGCGCCCGCGCCATGCCAATAACACCACGATCAAAGTTATAGTCCGAGAACTCAGCTGGCAGATCCGGCCGATCCGAACCACCAGTACCGGCACGACGCATATCGCCACCCACCCGACCGTGTTCAACGTCACCGGTCTGAGCCATGAAGCCGTCGATCACGCGGTGAAACACCACGCCATCATACTGACCAGCAGCGGCAAGGGCGCTAATTTGTTCAACATGCTTGGGGGCAATATCGTCAAACAGATCAACGGTTACGGTGCCATTGGCCCCCTCGCCCTCAATCTCGATCTCAAGGCCCGTGGCCAGTGCAGGACCGGCCAGCAGGACAAATGCGGCGGCCAGCTTATACATCGGCAGCCACCTTGACGCTGATCATACGATCCGGGCTTGCAGGCGGCTCGCCCCGAACGATGGCGTCCACATGCTCCATCCCGTCGATAACACGGCCATAGACCGTGTATTGGCCGTTCAGGAAATGGTTGTCGCTAAAGTTGATGAAAAACTGCGAATTGGCCGAGTCCGGATTCTGCGACCGAGCCGCGCCTAACGTGCCGCGATCATGCGGCAGTTTCGAAAACTCTGCCGGAACATTCGGCAGCGATGACCCGCCTGTGCCTGCACTGCGCAGGTTGAATCCGTCTTCCATATCGCCGTGCTGCACGTCACCGGTTTGCGCCATGAAACCGTCGATCACACGGTGAAATGCCACGTTGTCATATTCACCGCTGCGCGCCAGTTCCTTCATCCGAGCGCTATGCTGCGGGGCCACATCTGGCAGCAGCTCGATGACGACATTGCCGCCCTTCAGCTCGATGATGATTGTGTTTTCGGGATCCTTGATCTCGGCCATGTGGCCCTCCTGTCGTTTATCTTGCGCAAATACCTATGCGCCACGCACGCGAAAGCCAAGTGACGCATTGACCTGAGGGCAAAATGCAGGAAAAGAACCGCCTAGATCGGTTGCCAAACACGAGGATCGCGCGATGGGCTGGAAAACACTGGACGATATGGACCTGAACGGTAAGCGCGTGCTGGTGCGCGTGGATATCAATGTGCCCGTGGTGGATGGGGTCGTGACCGACGCTACCCGGATTCAGCGCATCGTACCCACAGTACGCGATATTCTCGCTGCAGGTGGCAAGCCTATCCTTTTGGCCCATTTCGGACGCCCGGGCGGAGAGCGGCGCGAAAGCCTGTCGCTGAAACAACTTATCCCCACATTGGAAAGCGCCTTTGGTGCGCAGGTTCTGTTCGCAGCCGATTGCGTCGGCACCGAGGCCGAGCTTGTCGCAGACACTCTGCAAGCCGGGCAAGTATTGCTGTTGGAAAACACCCGTTTTCATGCTGCTGAAACCAAGAATGATCCTGATCTGGCTGCTGGCATGGCCAAACTGGGCGAGGTCTATTGCAACGACGCCTTTTCCGCTGCGCACCGCGCCCACAGCTCAACCGAAGCTATCGCTCGCCTGCTGCCTGCCTGCGCTGGTCGGCTGATGCAGGCCGAGCTGCAGGCACTTGAAAGCGCCCTTGGCGCGCCCGAGCGTCCGGTGACAGCGGTGGTCGGTGGGGCAAAAGTGTCAACCAAGCTAGAGCTGCTGGGCAACCTGATCGACAAGGTGGATCACCTGATCATCGGCGGTGGCATGGCCAACACCTTTCTGGTGGCACAAGGTATCAGTGTCGGCAAATCGCTGGCCGAAACCGCGATGAAAGACACTGCCGCAGAGATTCTTGCCAAGGCGGAAAACTCTGGATGCCAGATCGTTTTGCCGTGTGACGTGGTTGTCGCAAAAGCCTTCCAGGCCAATGCGCCGCATCAAGTTTTGCCCGCAGACCAATGCCCCGAAGACGGCATGATCCTGGATGCAGGCCCCAAGAGTGTCGCCGCTATCACTGAAATCATCAGCCAAAGCCGAACCCTGATCTGGAACGGCCCTTTGGGCGCCTTTGAACTGGAACCCTTCGATGCCGCAACGAATGCGGCCGCACTGAAGGCTGCCGCGCTCAGCCGTTCGGGCCAGTTGGTCTCGGTCGCGGGCGGTGGTGATACCGTAGCCGCCCTGAACGCGTCCGGCGCGGCGCGGGATTTCACCTATATCTCGACAGCAGGCGGCGCATTCCTGGAATGGATGGAAGGAAAAACCCTGCCCGGCGTCGCCGCGCTGGAACAATAAATTCAGCTGCACGGGTAATTTTGCGAATCGGGGGATTCACAAGCCGAATCACCTGTGACATAGTGCAGTCAGATGCCAAGCATAATGGCACGACATTGAGGCAGACTTCATACGGCGGTAAACAGAGTGTCCCGTTCCCATCGGCCCGGTTTGGGCTCAGTTGCTTTTTTCTCGGTGGCTTTCATGCTGGGTGTGTATTTCACCTTTGCTGCCGTCCAGGGAGACTATGGCCTGTTTCGACGGGTCGAGATTGCAGCGGAACGGGATGCTCTGTCGCGCGACCTTGCAGCGTTGAGCACCGAAATCGCCGAAATGGAAAATCTGACCCGCAGGCTTTCAGACACCTATCTTGACCTCGATTTACTGGATCAGCAGGCGCGCTCGATCCTTGGTATGATCCGCTCGGATGAGATTGTCATCCGCTGAGCGGGACCAAAATTCTTCGTCGGAAATCCTTGCTGTGGTAACGCATACGTCCCTACCTGAACGGTTTTCCGCGTGTCAAACCACAGCGCAATATTTCCACTCGCCAGAAAGCCTCAAATGTTCTATTAGATAGTTTAACGCTAAACTATCTTGCCGAGAGGGGGAGATCGCCACAATGGCTGCGCGAAAAACCACAAAGAAACCAAACGTTTCTGCGGAAGAACTCAAGACCTATTACCGTGAAATGTTGCTGATCCGCCGATTCGAAGAAAAGGCTGGCCAGCTATACGGCATGGGTCTGATCGGTGGTTTCTGCCACCTGTATATCGGTCAAGAGGCAGTTGTTGTGGGACTGGAAGCAGCCGCCGAAGAAGGTGACAAGCGGATCACCTCTTATCGCGATCATGGGCATATGCTGGCCTGCGGCATGGATCCGGGCGGCGTAATGGCAGAACTGACCGGGCGCGAGGGCGGATTGTCCAAGGGCAAAGGCGGTTCGATGCATATGTTCTCGAAAGAGAAGCATTTCTATGGCGGTCACGGCATCGTCGGGGCGCAGGTTCCTCTGGGTGCCGGTCTGGCCTTTGCCGACAAGTATCAGGAAAACGGCCGCGTCACCTTCACCTATTTCGGGGACGGTGCCGCCAACCAGGGTCAGGTCTATGAGACTTTCAACATGGCCGCCATCTGGGAACTGCCGGTGATCTTCGTGATCGAGAATAACCAATACGCGATGGGGACATCCCAGGCGCGGTCGACTTCGACCAAGGATATCTACCACCGGGGCGAGGCGTTCGGCATCCCTGGCGAGATCGTCAACGGCATGGATGTGCTAGCGGTCAAAGAGGCCAGCGAAAAGGCTGTTGCCCATTGCCGCGCGGGCAAAGGTCCGTACATTCTGGAAATCAAAACCTATCGCTATCGCGGACACTCGATGTCCGACCCGGCCAAGTACCGCACCCGCGAAGAGGTTCAGAAGGTGCGCGAACAAAGCGACCCGATCGAACATGTCCGCGAGCTGCTGCTTTCCGGCAAACACGCGACCGAGGATGACCTGAAGGCGATCGACAAAGAGATCAAGGAGATCGTCAATCAAGCCGCTGAATTCTCGAAAGAAAGCCCCGAGCCGTCGCTGGACGAGCTTTGGACAGATATCTACGCCTGAGAGGACGATTAAGACATGGCAACCGAAATTCTCATGCCCGCCCTTTCCCCCACGATGGAAGAGGGCACCCTGGCCAAATGGCTGGTCAAGGAAGGCGACACCGTATCAAGCGGCGATATCATGGCCGAAATCGAAACAGATAAGGCCACGATGGAGTTTGAAGCCGTTGATGAAGGGATCATGGGCAAGATCCTGATCGCTGAAGGCACCGAAGGGGTCAAAGTAAATACCCCTATCGCCATCCTCGTCGAAGAAGGCGAAGACGCCTCCGCCCTGCCCGCGGCTGCACCCGCAGCCGCAGCGACGACCGAAGCCGCCCCTGCTGCGGTTGAGGCCCCTACTCCTGTCTCTGCCCCAGCCGCACCTAAGGTAGATCTGTCCCCAGATTGGCCAGCTGATGCCGAGATGAAGTCCGAAACCGTGCGTGAAGCCCTGCGCGACGCCATGGCCGAAGAAATGCGCAATGACGGTGACGTCTACCTCATGGGTGAAGAAGTCGCGGAGTATCAGGGCGCTTATAAAATCTCGCAAGGTTTGCTGGATGAGTTTGGCGCCAAGCGCGTAATCGACACTCCGATCACCGAACATGGTTTTGCCGGGATCGCAGTTGGTTCGGCCTTTGGCGGGTTGAAACCGATTGTCGAGTTCATGACTTTCAACTTCGCCATGCAGGCGATTGACCAGATCATCAACTCGGCCGCGAAGACGCTCTATATGTCCGGCGGTCAGATGGGCTGTCCCATCGTGTTCCGGGGTCCGAACGGTGCCGCCGCCCGCGTGGCCGCGCAGCACAGCCAGGACTATGCAGCCTGGTATATGCAGATCCCCGGCCTCAAGGTCGTCATGCCCTATTCAGCGGCCGACGCCAAAGGCTTGCTGAAATCCGCGATCCGTGACCCGAACCCGGTGATCTTCCTGGAAAACGAAATCCTCTATGGCCGCTCATTCGAAGTACCGCAGGTGGATGACCTGAGCATTCCGTTGGGCAAGGCCCGCATCTGGCGCGAGGGCACAGACGTGACCATCGTCAGCTTTGGCATTGGCATGCAGTTCGCACTGGAAGCTGCAGACAAGCTGGCCGAGGACGGTATCAGTGCCGAAGTGATCGACCTGCGCACCATCCGCCCGATGGACACAGGCGCAATCATCAATTCGGTGATGAAAACCAACCGTCTTGTGACCGTCGAAGAAGGCTGGCCGCAAGGCTCGGTCGGCAGCTACATTTCATCGGTGGTGATGCAGGAAGCGTTTGATTACCTCGACGCGCCTGTCATCAACTGCACCGGCAAGGATGTTCCGATGCCCTACGCAGCGAACCTCGAAAAACTGGCGCTGGTGACCACCGACGAGGTGATCGCAGCCGTCAAACAAGTGACCTACCGGTAAGGGAGCAACAGACAGATGCCCACCGAAATTCTGATGCCCGCCCTGTCGCCGACCATGGAGGAAGGCACGCTTGCCAAATGGCTGGTCAAAGAGGGCGACACAGTCTCCTCCGGAGATCTGCTCGCCGAAATCGAAACCGACAAGGCCACGATGGAGTTCGAGGCCGTTGACGAAGGCACAATCGGCAAAATCCTGATCCCTGAAGGAACCGAAGGGGTCAAGGTCAACACCGCCATCGCGGTTTTGCTGGAAGAAGGCGAAAGCGCTGATGATATCAGTGCAACGCCTGCAGCGGCTCCGGCGGCGGCGCCAGCCGCCACGGGCAACGAGGCCTCCGCTCCAGCGGCGTCCGAAGCGCCCGTCCCCGCCCCGGCAGCGCCGGTCAAGGCAGATGGCGGTCGTATCTTCGCCTCGCCCCTGGCTCGTCGCATCGCTGCGCAAAAAGGTCTCGACCTAGCACAAATCAGTGGATCCGGCCCACATGGGCGTATCGTCAAGGCGGATGTCGAAAGCGCAACCGCAGCCCCTGCTGTGGCGGCTGCCCCGGTACAGGCCGCAGCAGCACCCGCAGCCTCAGCTACGCCAACCGGCCCCTCGACGGATATGGTTATGCGGATGTACGAATCCCGCGATTACGAAGAGGTCAAGCTGGACGGGATGCGCAAAACCATCGCCGCGCGCTTGACCGAGGCCAAACAAACCATCCCGCATTTCTATCTACGCCGGGATATCAAGCTGGACGCACTGCTGAAATTCCGCGGTCAGTTGAATAAGCAACTTGAGGCCCGTGGCGTCAAACTCAGCGTCAATGACTTCATCATCAAGGCCCTGGCCAATGCGCTGCAACAGGTACCCGAATGCAACGCCGTCTGGGCGGGAGATCGGGTTCTGCAGCTGAAACCCTCGGACGTGGCCGTTGCCGTCGCGATCGAAGGTGGCCTGTTCACGCCGGTCCTGCAAGACGCCGACACCAAGTCGCTGTCAGCGCTTTCAACCGAGATGAAGGACCTGGCTGCCCGTGCCCGCGAACGCAAGCTGGCCCCGCATGAGTATCAGGGCGGTACATTTGCGGTCTCGAACCTAGGCATGTTCGGCATCGACAATTTCGACGCTATCGTGAACCCACCGCATGCGGGCATTCTGGCCGTCGGCACTGGCGCAAAGAAACCAGTTGTTGGTGACGATGGCGAACTGACGGTTGCAACAGTCATGTCGGTTACGATGTCGGTCGATCACCGGGTCATTGACGGTGCCCTCGGTGCGCAGCTGCTGCAGGCGATCGTCGACAATCTGGAAAACCCGATGGTCATGCTAGCCTGATATCTGGCTAAAAAAAGGCCGCCTCTACTGGGCGGCCTTTTTCTTTAAGAACCTTCAGATCTAGTGATCTTTGCCCAGCATATGATCCATCGAGATCGAGGGCTGGTCACATCCTGCTTCACCGACGATCTTGGCCGGAATACCGGCAACAGTTTTGCATGGTGGCACCTCTTGCAGCACCACCGAACCGGCGGCAATCCGGCTACAATGGCCCACTTTGATATTGCCCAAGACTTTGGCGCCGGCGCCGATCAAAACGCCATCACCAATCTTGGGGTGACGTTGCTCCTCTTCTTTTCCGGTCCCGCCCAGCGTGACCGAATGCAACATCGAAACATTGTCGCCAACGATGGCCGTTTCACCGATCACGATGGAATGAGCATGGTCGATCATGATCCCCTTACCGATTTTGGCAGCCGGGTGAATGTCGATGCCGAAGATTTCGGAGGACCGCATCTGGAAGAAATAGGCCAGATCATATCGCCCCTTGAGCCATAGCCAATGGGCGACGCGGTAGGCCTGCATCGCTTGATAACCCTTGAAATACAGAATCGGTTGCAGAAGACGGTGGCAGGCCGGGTCCCTCTCGTAGACCGCCATCAGGTCTGCGCGGGCGGCCTCAATCAAATGGGGATCGTCAGCATAAGCTTCGTCCACGATCTCGCGCAGAACCATCATCGACATTTCGTTCGAGCATAGTTTAGCGGAAACGCGATAGGACAATGCTCTGGTCAGGCTGCGATGATGCAGAATACAGGCGTGCACCAATCCACCCATCAGTGGTTCATTCTCGACCGCGGCCTGAGCCTCGGTCGTGATGCGATCCCAAACGGGATCTACAGGTGTGACATGACTGCGCTTTTCCAACATGGCTTTTGATCCTTTGCTGCGCCTAGAATGCCATTTAGTGGCTAAAACGCCAAACGCAAACCCGTGATCGGCAAAGCAACGAAAATGAATGAGGCTGACCTGAAGCAAATCAACGAGAAAATCCGTGCCAGGATGGACGAATTGGAGCGCCAGTCGCAGGCCGGGAAAGATGCGCAATCTGTTGTTGAACTGGATCAACAATCTATCGGTCGTCTGAGCCGGATGGATGCGCTACAGAACCAGGCCATGGCCAAGGCGCACCAAGTCAATCGGGACCTGGAATACCGACGCCTTTTGGCCGCGCTGAAGCGGATTGAAAGTCAAGAATACGGATTCTGCGAAGATTGCGGCGAGCCGATTCCAAATGGCCGACTTGAATTGGACCTCGCCGCAACCAGATTTGTCAGCTGTGCTTCTGGTTAATGCGGAACCGGATCAAATGACGCAGCACCGTCTCAAAACACCGGCAATACTGCAGATCATCGAATGAGGGTTCGGCGGCAAGGTGCCGGTTTCGCGCCGCAGCCATTAACGAACCGTTGCCGAACAACGGGTGTAGCCGCCCTGTTTTACTTACATGGCCATCAGCCGTTTCAGCTTCGGCAATCATACGTCGGCATAAACGGTCACGCTGATCGGGCGGCGCGTTCAACAAAACACGCGCCGCCGCGCTGACATCTCCGTGCAATACGGGCCGCACCGCGCCTATCCGACCTGCAGCCTGACAGGCAATCCGGGTCCGTAAGCCGCAGATATCTGCGAAACCGACACCTCATAAGACCCTGTAACAGTATCCGTGGCCTTCATGGATGACGTATAGTGCCAATCCGGCTGGGCAACGACCTCTTCGCGGATCAGGCTACCATTCTGCCGAACCTGAACAAGGTAGGCTTCGGTTTCTTCATTCAACGGCACATCCAGCCCGGACCAGTCATCGCCATCCAGACGTGTCCGCCGCACCCATGAGAACACGTCCCTCGAGCTGGATTGCTGCACGCGAAGATGAGAGGGGGCATAGGGCCGCAAACCATTGCCTTCAAAGGCCTCGACCAGATGCTCGTAAGAGGGATCTTCATACCCTCTGGTTGCAGGGCCAATGCGATAATGTTTGGTCAGGCCACGTTCCGACCGCAACAACCCTGTCTGGAAGACACGTTCGTCCAACAACACGAACATTGATCCTTCGGGCCAGAGATCGGGCATAATCGCATCTGTCCCCAGCTGACCGCGCAACCGCCCGGACACGGAGTAGGCACCTGTCGATTGCAAAGCCGCATCCGCGAATTGGAACACCTCCCAGTTGTCCGGCGTTCCGTCGCCAATCGCCGCAAGATTTGCCCCGCTTAACAAGGCAGTCCGTGGACGGGACTCCAGGACGCCATCTACAAGATTGACACGTAAGGCATCGCCCTCGTCCCAAAGTCCGGCACTGGCCCTTCGCATCGGGCTTTCGGTGAAGCCTATTATGGCCTGCCCTGTTATCACCTGTTGCAACGCGTAATCCTCATCGCTTGATGCGGCGTACACCGCAACGCTTCCTGGCCAGGGGTCTGCTGCAACCGCAAGATATGGCGCATGCGGCACTTCGGAACCGGTGATCAGAGGCAGGTCCAAGAATACCGGCAGCACCGGCACCGGAGCGACAAATGGCTTCGTCGTAACTTCATCAGCGGGGGCATCTGGCGGTGTGTAAACGCCGGGCTCGATCCTGACAGCCTCGGCCAGTTGCATTTCGACCTGTTCAAGCCTGTCAATGCGATAGCGCGCGTCCTGCCCACCACTGACCAGCCGCACAACATCCCCTGCCCCGACATTCAAAAGCGAAGGCGGTAATGCAAACCTAGCCGTTTCACGCGAGACACGCGCCTCACTCAGCCAGCGTTCCACCGTTTGACGCCCCTCGGCCCGCGTCATGGACAACGGCATCTCATTTACCGATACCGAATGGGTTTCATCATCAGGCAACACAGCCTCTTCCGAGGCTATTTCATGGTCAGCATCAGACTGAACAAAGCGCAGCCTGACACGGCCAGACATTTCCGCCTCAGCCTCGCGGCGATATTCCACGTGTCCGTCAATGTCCGAAGTGATGGCCAACTGCTCTTCATTCAGGGTCAGGGCACGTGCGCCATCCCGCATCTGAAAGATCAGTTTTCCTTCGCGTTCAAGCGCATCGAAACCATACCGCAGCATGAGCGGTTGCAATGCCGAACGGGCATCCGAAACCTGTTCAACCGCATAGCCCTGAACGGAACCGTAAAGGCCCGAGACATCAATCTCGGTAACACCGGCAGCATGGCAAAGCTCGGTCACAACAGAGGCCAGCGTTCGTGAGCCGGAACGCCCATTAAGCCAATGGCCGCGGGCATAGTTGGCCCCATCGCTCCACTGGCTGCGCAGGTTTGGAAAGGTCGGATAGGGCCGCGCATCCCACGCCCAGACATAGGCATTGGACACGTCCACCATCGGGCCGCCATAGCTGGATGAAACTGGATTGATATCTGCGTCCGACCAATAGCCAAGAACCGCCCTGAGGTATTGCGTCTGCAGAAAGTCGTCCCGAAGCCCGTTTGAATATTTCGGCAACCCGGATTCTGAAGATTTAGGGTCTAGAAACTTGTTGGGCTGGTTGGTGCCTTTGTCTACTGCCGCACAACCGAGCTCAGTGAACCAGATGGGCTTGGACTCTGGCAACCAAAGAGTCGGGTTATCGCTACGCACACCATTGATTCGCTCGTGATGCGGTTGTGACCACCAGTTGCGAATGTCCTTATAACGCCAGATCCACGGCTCGTTATGTGAACCATCTCCGATCGGCGTACGGATTTGTGCCGCCTCTTCTTCGGGCGAGGCATAATACCAGTCATAGCCTTCGCCACCTTCGATGTTCCCACGCAGATAGGAAAGATCGTAGATGGATTTTGCGCCGGCATCCGCATCCACGTGATCTTCACCGTCCCGCCAGTCGGACAGAGGCATGTAGTTGTCGATACCGACGAAATCTATGTTGTCATCCGCCCAAAGCGGATCGAGGTGGAAGTAGCGATCCCCACTGCCATCATTTGGCTGGTAGCCGAAATACTCGCTCCAGTCCGCCGCATAACCGATCTTTGTGTCTGGCCCCAGAATACTACGCACTTGCCCTGCCAAAACGCGCAGCTGCTCAACGGCCGGAAATCCGTTTAGGCCACGAATCTGGGTAAGACCGCGCATTTCCGAACTGATACAGAAGGAGTCCACCCCACCTGCCGCCTTACACAAGGCAGCGTAGTGAAGAATAAATCGGCACAACCCCCATTCCTGCGGGCCAGAATAGGAAACCGTGCCGTTTCCGATAACAAAATCATCCGCTCGCGCCTGACCAAAGAAATCGGACACCTGAACATCGGCCTCAGCCATCTGGTCCGGAGACCCGTCCCGCCCAGGCGCAACGCTCAGGGTGATGCGACCGCGCCAGGGAAGGTGGGGCTGATCGCTGGCGTCTGACCACGGATCGGGCAATCCGTTTCCACCGATCTGATCCATCAGGATAAACGGGTAGAACATGACCCGCTTCCCCTCTTGCTTAAGGTGTTGGATCGCTTGAATGACCGACGCGTCCGCTGGTGTCGCGCCATAGACGGGCTCGTTATTTTCCTGACGAACGATTTGGGCGGTTGCCCTTGTCAGCCCCGCGACACCCCAGGACATATTTTTGCCTTCGATACCATTTTGCAGAACCTTTGGTTGTATCTTGCATTGACCGCATCGCAGATCACTTCCGAACCAGGACACAACCAAAGAGGCGGCTTCACAGCCCGGAAGTTCACTTTTCAAGGCTTGTGTGGACGTCACGAGATCAGGCAAACCAGAGGTTGAATTCACATTGGCCGCCCAACTGCGGCCGCGGCCTTTTGTGTAATTCACCTGCTGGGACGCCAGTGCATATTCACCGGTCCCAGGCATTAGCGCCACGCCTCGTACAATACGTGACAAGGAATTTTCGGTATCAGGCAAACCAGGCTGCTCTTGCCGCACGACCTCGAACGAGAACTGCGGGACGCGGTTTCCAAAAGCGCCCAGCTTCAAATCTTCGATCACAATATAGGCGGTGCCACGATAGGCCGGGACATTTCCAGTACCTTCGATTGCTTCGATCAACGGATCGGGCAGCTGATCGTCGGTGCCAGGATAGACGCGCATATTCAAACTGCTGCGCTCAATCTCTTCGCCATCTGCCCAGACACGCGGCACGTCAGATATTTGCCCCGCGCCCAACGCGACCGCTAATGAAACTGAATAGCTGTAGCTGTTGGTGGTCGTTGTAACCTCGGGCTGCTTGGGGGATCCCTTGCCACCCCCAACCGATTGCGTGGTAGAGCTGGTGCTGCGGGCTTCCAGAAAATCCGAAGCCCAGATAACCTGCCCCCCGACACGCATCCGACCAAAGATGTTGGCGACAGCGGCGCCCTCGCCCGTCTGAGTAAGGCGAAAACGGTCCAATCGGCCCGTTTCTACAACTTCGCTGCCGCTGCCCATGACCGACTGGCTCATCAAACGCTGGTCGATGACACGCCCAAGAGTGGCACCAATGGCACGGCCGATAACTGCCGTGGACAGCCCCGCAACCGTCCCGCCAATGGCCCCGCCAACAGCGGCACCCGCCGCAGACAGTAATATCGTCGCCATCTAGATATCCTCCGTGGGGAACTCAAAACAAGAAACGACCCGCCGTCGCCACGGGTCGCTCAGGGCGCTTTCAACAACGCCATGTCCGGAATAAGCGTGAATGAACCGAGGGATGTCTCGACAGGTGCTGACAATCCCCAAATGCTTGGCAACGCCACTTTCCCGCATACGAAACAGCAACACGTCTCCGACAGAAAACCATGCCGGGTCTTTCTCGATAAGATGGCGGCGTGCTGCGGCCCACATACGCTCTTCGCCCTGTGGTTCAGACCAATCCATGCTATAGATCGGGACGGCCTCAGGTTCGTGCCCAAGCACCGCCCGCCATACGCCGCGCAGCAGGCCCAGACAGTCTGTTCCGACCCCTTTGACAGAAGCTTGATGAACATAGGGGGTACCAAGCCAGCTTCGGGCCTCATCAACAATGCTTTGCTTTATCGGGATCATCGTCTGCTGCCTCCGCGGTTCGCCCCGTTGTTCTTGGGAACGGCCATCACCCAATCTTCGGAAGGCAGGTCAGGAAAACCTTGGAAATTATTGATATTATTGAACTTCGCACGACAGGTCGTCATGCGCTTGTCACAACCCGCGGTCAGCCTTACCTTGTCGCCCTCGGCCAATCCTCCGCTGATTGCAGACCACAGAACGACCGATCGACCTGTGTCGGTCTTTTGGTCCTTCTTGACCGCCCCCCACAGCCCAGCCGCACGGCCTGTCAGCACATCAAGCCGCCCACGTTCAAACCATGCCTCAAGGTGAGTTTCCGCCCCTCGCAGCTGCAAAATACTGCCCCCCGTCAAACCGACGATTTCGGCTTCGTCAGAATATCCCGGGGCATCGGTGTTGAACCCGCACGCCTTGTCGCCCAGCACGGCTGTGCAGGGCTTTTGGTAAATCCGGCCCAAAGGTCGGTTCAACTTATCTGTCAGGCCCCGCAGTTCGGCATGAAAAGCCCCACCTGCCCGTCGCAATTCACCAATTGATCCGCGGAACTGCAACATTCGCTGCGATGGATCGGCCCAGTTCACAAGCCATGCCCGCACCTCGGCCCCGTCGAAGCGACCGGATTCGATATCCTCTTCGGTTACTGCGACATCCGATAACGCACCCATTGCTTCCGAGTTATCAATGGACAGCCCCGTTGCCTGCTCGATCGCGGCCGCCGTCAGACCCGAACTTGCATTGAAGTCCAGGCCTTCAAAGCTCAGCTTCAGGTCATGGTCGGTAAAGCCAAGCTGAACACCGTCTGTGCGCGTAATCGCCCAACACCGACAGGTCGTTGTCAGGCCGCTCTGCAGATGGGCCTGCAGGGCCTGTTTGTCACCAGCCATCAGACACGCACCTCGACCACTGGCACGTTCGGAACGTCCCCTGCCTGAAAACTCGCGACACTTGTTTGGATCTTGTCGGTGTCAAACCTCACTGGCACATCGAATTCAAAGCCGGCGGTGATATCAACCCGTTCAGGCGGAGGCGAATAGAACGTGACCAACCCCGAGTTCAGATCCACCTCGAAGTCGACACCTTCACGCATCTCATCCTGCTCGACGCCTACGCGGACGGTTCCCAATACGGGTTTGACGACCGGCCTTACATAACTGAATCCACCCGAGGAATAGGTCTTTACCAGCTGGAATTCTGTCGCTACGCCATCACCTTCCGCAATGATCTGGTCGCCTTGGGCAACTTCGCCCGTAGCCGCACCGGATTTGAAATCGGACCAGTCTTTCCAGCGAAATCCAAACATCTGCCCCTGCCTCGCCTCGAAGAACGAGACCAACGTTTCGATGTCATCCAAGGATCGCATACCCAGACCGGCATCATAGCGACGCCGCGAATGCGCCCAGGGGGTATTGCGCTCTTCGAACCCATTCGCCAGCGTCACAATATCCGTGCGCCTCTCGGGCCCACCGACCGAACCAAAACTCAGGCTGGCCGGAAATCTCACCTCGTGGAAATTCATGGTCTGCTCCTTGATCTACCTATTGCGATTGCCACGGCCCAGCGCGCGGCTCATCTGGGCCGCGATCTGGCTTTGGCTTCGACGGAAACCCTGCACGTCCGGGGTCGTGATGTTCATCACCACGTTCACCGCAGAGCCTCCGCCAGACATGCGCACGCCCAACTTCCCATCGGTACCGCGGGCCAGCGGCATGATGGCCTCGGGGCCAGCCTCGCCCATCAGCCCGGTGCCGCCACGCATTGGAAACGTGGTTGGACCGCTGATCACTCCGCCGTTGGCAAAGGGCATCACCCGTCCCTGACTGAAACTGCCGCCGTCAGCAAAAGGAAGAATGCCCTTCACAAAACCTCCGATCCCATTGGCTAGAAGGCCGCCGAAATGATCCGTGACCGGTTTGATCGCGGCAGAATAAGCGGTGCGGACCATCGAGTTCTTCAAAACGTCCAGCGCATCGGAAAGGTTCATTCCGTCCATCACGACGCCATCGAACGCCCGCCGCAGGCCGCCGGACATGCCACGCTCCAGCGTTGCAACATCCTTGCCCGTTTCCTCAAAGGCTGCTTTGATGCGCTTCATCTGCCCATCAAATGCCGCGGCCATCGACGCCGCATCACCCAACGAGTCGCCAAGCGCCTCGCCTCGCTCCTGCAGGTCGTCCAACCCGTCACGATCCGTCATCACGCTCTCCTATTGTCTTGTCCGGATAGGCCGCCAGCAACGCATCCAGACCCATTCTGTTCATCGAAGGCATGCCCGCGCCCTGCCCCAGCATCAGCCGCAACTCGGCCGGGGTAAGGCTCCAGAATTGATCCGGTGTCAGGCGTAGGCTGAGGTATCCGGCCCGCATCAATGCGGGCCAGTCGAACCCGCTCATGCCTGCCCCTGCACCATGAAGGCCCTTGCCAACAGCTCGGCCGCTGCACGTGCGCCGTGCATTGGCCCGCCCTCAATCTCGGCACTCAGCAGATCGGCGCGGGTGACATTGGCCCCGCCCCCCCGCAGCCCGGCGACGATAAGCGCCAGAACATCACCGCTGGAATAGGCGCCGCCTTCGAACCGTTGCACCAGTTCAACCAGTGTCCCTGTGCCCAACTCCCGTTCCAGTTCCGCCAAAGCGCCCAACGTCAGCTTCAGAACCCGTTGCTCTCCATCGATGGTCAGTGCCACCTCTCCCGTCCACGGATTGGCCATCGTTACAGCGCCGTAAAGGTCAGAGCACCGGCGCTTGCCATGCTCATTTCATAGGTCGCTTCGCCATTGTGAGAGCCCGCATATTCGATGCCGGTCACCTGGAACGCACCCTCAACAATCCCGAAATTCGGGATGATGATCTGGAAACCCGGTGTCTCACCGTCAAAGAACAGCTGTCGCGCGCGCTCATCCGTTCCTGCGTCCTTGAATACGCCCGAGCCCGAAATCGAGGCCGACTTGACCCCCGCGCCAGACAAAAGCTCGCGCCAGCCACCCTGGCTTTCCAGGCTGGTCACATCGACACTTTCCGCGTTGAAACTGACCCGCGTGGCACGCAGCCCCGCAATGGTCTCGAACAGGCCTGAGCCGTTCATATCCACTTTGACCAACAGGTCTTTTCCGTTCTGGGCAGCCATTTGCTCTCTCCGTTGATTACTTAATCGTCTTCCACGCGGGCGCGGAATCTCAGGTCGATCTGGCGGATCGCGCCGCCCGTTCCGGTCCGACGGGCCGAGGCACGTTCGAACCACAGCCCGACCAATCGGCCTCGATCCAGGGTCAGCCCCGCACTGTCCAAGGCGTCACAAACCGCCCCCGCCAGCGTTTTTGCTGCACCGAACCCGGCAGCTTCGGACACGACAGACACCGTGAAACGATGGACGGCACCGGTCCCCGATCGGTCCGAGGCATCGCGCACCTCTTCCGGGCCCAGCGTCACATAGGTTTGCAGCACTGAACCCGCTGGAACGGCGTCATAGATCGCTCCACCTGAAAGAGTGCTGATCTGTGTGTCTTCCGACAATTTCTGGTAGATTGCCGCCTGCAACGCGGCTGAAACGCCATAGCTCATACCGCCACCTCCTCATCCGCAAAGCAGATCAGGTACTGGCCGCGCGGGTCTCGCTCGGCGACGGCGCGGATAACGAAACGGCGTGTGCCTTCCGCAAACCGCTGATCCGGCGAGGGGCGCATGCTCGATCCTTCTGGCGTGCCACGAACCACAATCCGGTAGCCGACACGCGAAACCGGCAACCCTGCAACATTTCTCTCTGACCCGCTGCGCGCAGTGACTTCGGCCCAAACCGAGCCCAAGGCGACCCATGTTTCCAGATACCCACCGGCGCCATCAGCGGTGCGCACAGAGGATTCAAGCAACAGTTTTCTATTCAGCCGGGGCGCCTTCATTGGGCCACCCCTGCACCAAAACGAACCACACGATAGCGTTGGATCAGGCTGGTCACGCCAAAGGGCATACAGCCGGCACTCAACGTGGTCTCATCCCGGTATTCATAGTAATGCGCGGCCAACAACAGAACCGCCTGCCCAAGATCTGCCGGCAAGTTTGACCATTCCCCGGCAATACCGGCGATAAACGCGATCTTCACGGATCCGCCGGTCGAAATAGCGGGCAAGACAGCCCCGGCAGGGCGTATCCGCGGGCGCTGGCTATCGCGATCCAATCTGTATCTGTCAGACGAAACGGCGGTTTCAGTACCCGCTGCATCCGTCAAACTGACCGTATTGATGGTCGAGACCGGCGCCACAGGCAGCACTTCGCCCGCAGGGTCACGCCAACTGTTAAGGCTCCAGGAAAACTCACGCGTGATAAGTACCTTCCCGGTACGCGCCTCAATCGCAGCAATCGCCGCCCTTAAGAAGCCCTTGAGCACTTCATCCTGCACGCTGGCACTAGTAAAGCCTGTTCCCAGCCTCAAATGCGCCTTGAACTGATCCACCGGCAGCGCCGCATCCGCGATGGCGGTTTCTTCGATCAACATCATCCATTCACTCCGCAATCTCGGACCCCTCCGGGGCCGTAACTTCAGGAATTGACGGGCACGCGCCGCCCCACGTTGCTCGGACGGAGGGGAGCAGCTAGACAACGCAGGGGTCTCACCCCGACCCGCGCCCGCCGCCCCGAGGGGCGAAGGCCCCCCGGGTTTCAGCCCGCTTTAGGCGGTGCCGAATTTCACGAGTTTGATCGCAGCAAAGTCGCTGACATCACCGCCGACGCGCTTGGTCGCATAGAACAGAACATGCGGTTTGGCGCTGAAGGGATCGCGCAATACGCGCAGGTCCGGGCGCTCGGCGATGGTATAGCCCGCCTGGAAGTCACCGAAGGCAATCGAGAAACTGTCGGTTCCCGCATCCGGCATATCTTCGGCGATCAGCACCGGATAGCCCATCAGACGTGCCGGCTCACCCGCCGCCAGACCGTCCGACCACAAGAAGCGGCCATCGCTGTCTTTCAGCTTGCGGATCAGACCAGCAGTTTTCGAGTTCATCACGAAGGTTCCGTTGACCCGGTACTGCGCACCCAGCGCATAAACCACGTCCACAATGGCATCCGCCTCGACACCGCCATCGATGCCGGTGGGGACATAACCAATGTTACCCCAATCCCAAACATCGTTGTCGACCTTGGCGTGGTTCAGAATACCCTTGGGTTTGTCCGCACCGTCGCCGTTGATAAAGGCCGAGGCCTCGGCGCGTGCAAACTTGTCCGCGATACGGCCGGCCAGCCAACCCTCGACATCGAACGCGCTGTCATCCAGCAGTCGCTGCGAGGCTTTGGGCAGTGCGCTCAGCTCGTGCAGCGGGATCGAGATTCGGTCAATCGACGGGGTGCTGGTTTCGCTCGCCGCAGCATTTTCATCTGCCCAGCCCGCACCGACATCCGTGTGGTCGATCAAAACATCGAACGAGTTCGCCTCGACATTTACGATCGAAGCAATCGAGCGGATAGAGGCCGTAGATTTCAGCACCGATTTGATGATCTCGGCG